>CAYSKR010000042.1:0-3105 GCA_964431675.1 uncultured Myxococcales bacterium | reverse complement strand
GTTCGCAAGCCGGCTCGGAGTCGTACGCACCACACGCGGCCAGGCCAAGCGCCAGGCCAGGGGCCAGCGCCCGCTTCATCGCCGCGCGAAAGATCTCCCGCAGGTAATCATCAGTACCCTTCCGGCCGTCAAGCGCGGAATGCAAAACAGTCTTTCTGGTTCCACGGGATACTTTGGTCATGGCACCCTGTCCGCTGCACGAACTGTGCCAGCCATGTGGGCGCGCCAACATGGCGATTTTACCCAACCGAGCATTGGTCGCCGCTCAGATTTTTGATGCGAGCCTCAGAAATCTGAGGAGTTATCCAATTCATGGACAACTCTTCAGACTGGTGTCGGCCCCGGCACCGGGTCGCGCCAGACGTCTCCGAAATAGCGCAAGGCGTTCTCACCCAGCAGCTTGCGCAAGCGATCGCCGCGATAGCCGCGATTCCACAGAACCTGCGTCAGTGAAGGCAGGTCGGCCGCGTCGCGCATGCCTCGGGGCAACGGCATGAAGCCGTCAAAATCTGATCCGAGGGCCACGCAGTCTTCGCCTCCGATGTTGGCCACGTGCTCGATGTGTGCAGCGATGCGCGGCAACGAACAGAACGCGCCGCCCAGGAATGAGGCGACAAAAATGACGCCGACCACTCCACCCTGGCGCGCGATTTCCCTGATCTGGTCATCGTCAAGGTTGCGCGGATGCGCGTACACCCCGGCCGCTCCCGAATGCGACGAGAACAGAGGCCGCTGCGAAATGTTCGCGATGTCCCAGAAGGTTTTCCGGCTCGAGTGCGACACGTCCACCGCGATGCCGTGGTGGTTGCACGCCGCGATCAGCGTCGCACCGAGTGTGGTCAAGCCGCGGTCGTCGCCGCTCCGGCAGGCGGTGCCGACGGCGTTGTCGCGATCCCACATCGGCCCCAGGAAACGCACGCCGGCGCGGGCGAGGCGCGGGAGGTGTGTACCGATGTCTTTCTCGACCACGTAGGCACCTTCGACGCCAAGGAACAGCGCCGTCTTGCCCGCGGCGCGGGCGGCGCGAATCTCGGCCACGCTGCGGGCCAGGCACAACACCTCGGAATGGCGGTCGGCGAGTTCCTGCGCGGTGTCGAGTTGTCGCCAAAAGCGGCGCGCGGGGTCGAAGCGAAAACCGGCGAACATGAGGCTCCCGAGTGCGTTGATCCCGCCCTCATGGATCTTCGGCAGATCCAGATCCAGACGCGCGGGATTCCAGAACCATGCCGACCGATGCCGTCGGCTGATGTCGAACCCCGCATGGCTAACTTTGGTGAGCAGATCGTTGTGCAGATCCACCACCAGCGCTTCCTTGTGGAAGGCGGCGACGTCCTCGTTCACCTTGATCGGCACCCCGAACATGCGGGAGGTCTCGGTCCCTACTGCGGGAATGGTTTCAGGCCACTGGGCGTCGGTACCCCAGGGATCCTGGATGAATCGTTGGTTGGCGCAGGAGCCGCAGGTTTTGGCGCGGGGTCCGGTGGGGCCGTCACGTCCTCGATTCCGACGCGGCGCCAGGTTCCCGCGCGCTCCCGTTTCGCGCCGCGGTCGCGCGCGCCCGTTGGCTTTGCCCGCGGTGGTTCTGTCGCCGATGCTGGCGGCATTGCTGGAGCGGTTCCTGCCCCGGGTGCCGCAGCCTCGCCTGCTCCCACCACCGTCGGCGTACCGGGTGCGGCTACCGGCAGCGGGGCGGGTGCGGGCTGGGCCACCGGGACAGGCCCGCCCGCTGACTTGCCGCCACCACCGACGACCAACCAGATTGCGGCCACGGCCACACCAAGCCCAACACCAAGCGCCGCAAGCGGAATCCACTTCGGCGCTCCGCGCGATGCAACATGAACCATCGCGTCGTCGGCGGCGAGCTCTGCGGCATCCCTGGCGGTGCTGGGCGTGCGAAATTGCGCGCGCGATTCCTTGTCTCCGCCACCCATCGGCTTGGTCATCCTGGCGGCGGCCGGGCTTGCGGCACCGGATCGCCCCTCGGCCACCTGGCCCGAGCAGGCCTCGATCGCCGCGATCATCTCGTCCATCGTCCCGAAGCGTTGCTCGCGATCCTTCTGCAAAGCCCTTTTGACCAGGGCATCCATGTCCGCGGTGAGGCCCAGATCGGGACGGCGGGCGCTCGGCAGGACCGGTTCCTCAAGCAGGTGCTTGGTCAGCATGCCCATGAACGTTTCCGCAACAAACGGCGGCCCGCCAGTGACGAGGTGATAGATCACGCACCCCACCGCGTAGATGTCCACGCGATGGTCCGCTTCCTTGCCCTCGGCTTGTTCGGGGGCCATGTACTCCGGCGTGCCGAAGATCATGCCGGTGGCGGTCAGCTTCGGCGCGTCTGCGCCGGTTCCCCCGATGACCTTGGCAATGCCGAAGTCGAGCAGCTTGACGAAATCCGGACGCCCTTCCCGCTGAATCAGAAAGACGTTTTCGGGCTTCATGTCGCGGTGGACAATGCCATTGTTGTGGGCGGCACGAAGCGCCCGGCACACCTGCAGGACGATGGGCTTCGCCCGCGTCCACGGCATGGGACCGTCCTGGCGAAGAGCGCCACCGAGGTCGACGCCCTCAAGGAACTCCATCGCGAAGAACACCAGTCCTTCGGGCGTTTGGCTGAAGTCAGAGATATCGATGACGTTCTCGTGACCGATGCGCGACGCGCTCTTGGCCTCCTGCAAAAACCGCATTGCCAGATCCTGGCGGCGCGCCAACTCGGGCGCGAGAACCTTCAGTGCCACCTTCTTCTCGATGAAGACGTGCTGGGCCAGGTAAACGGTACCCATGCCGCCCTCGCCGATCTTTTTCAGAATGCGGTAGCGATCGGAAACCACCGACCCCACCAGGGGATCTTCGACCGGGGGCGGGCGCAGCTCACCGACCGACATAGTGGTGCGAGGCTATCACGAAACCACCTCCAGGGCCGCGACGTGCTCGTCGGGCTCGTCGGACCAGGGTTTGCAGCGACAGGGCCTGGCCGCGTCGCAGGCTCAACGCGCCAAGCGCAGCCGCCAGATCTCCGACCGCGACGAGCCCGACCCGGGCGGCGCTCGAAGACAGGGCCGCGTGCAATTCCTCGAGCGGGAACGGGACGGCGATCTCGGCCGCGAG
>CAYSKR010000041.1:0-24057 GCA_964431675.1 uncultured Myxococcales bacterium | reverse complement strand
GCCGCCCGTGCCGCCCGTGCCCGTGCCGCCCGTGCCCGCGCCCGTGCCGCCCGTGCCTTTGCCTCCAAGGCCACCTGTGCCGCCGGTGCCCCCCGCGCCTCCGGTACCACCCACAGGTGCCACAGTGGTCCCCCCGCCGCTCGGTCCATTTGTGTCCGGGTTGTTCGCGGTCGACGCTGTTTCGACTGTACACATGGATGCGCTGGCCATGACTACCAACCCAACCGCCACCGTTTTAATGCATTGCAGTGCCATGTTGCACAGTGTGGCGTCTGATCGCATCAGACGTCAAGCCCGTAAGTGATTTCGGGCAGGGTGGCACAGGGCCTTGCGCCGCCACCAAGTTTGCGGGATGCTACTAGAGCTTTTCTGCCGCCCGCATTAACTATAGGATCATCGCCTTGCTTTTGCCGTCACCTTGGTGCCGTTTCGCTCCGCGTCTGGCCATCGTCGCGCTGGCCGCGACTGAGTTCGTATCGCTGGTGGCCTGTCAAAGCCAGCTCGATTCCGCCGCCGCGGGGCTCGAAGATCCCAATGCCGATGCTGGCGGCGCGCGCGCCGTCGGCGACGGGGGGGCTTCATGGGGAGCAGACGTGGCGGGCCCAAAGGCGGACGCGGGCAAGCCTGGCGTCGATGGCACCTCGGTCGATGCTCCCGCCCTGTCCACCGATGCCAGCGCAGCGGCGGATGCCGAGGCTTGTGGCGGTGCCAATCAGGCTTGCTGCGCGGGCGGGGCTTGCCGCGACGCAGGTTGCTGCGCGGTCGGCCGTTGCATGGCCAACAACACGTCATGCGGCGTTCTGGCCGGCGTTTGCACCGCGGGAGCGTGCGGAGCGTGCGGTGGTCTCGGACTGCCCTGCTGCGCCACACCAGGCGGCACGCGGGCCTGCACCGCAAGTGGCGCGCGCTGCGACGCGGCCAACAACATCTGTCGTCCCTGCGGTGGCGAGGCAGACGCGATTTGTTGCGAGGGCAACGTATGTGGCGCCGCGGCTCTTGTGTGCGGTGGCCTGGGCGTTTGCACGCCGTGCGGCCAATCAGGGCAGGCGTGTTGTCCGGGCAACCGGTGCGGCGGCAATGCCTGTTGCTTTGGCGCGGGCGGCGGGGTTGGCGCGACATGCGTTGCGCCGGACGGCGCGTGCGGTGCGGCTGGCGGGGTTTGCACCGCGGGCCGATGCAGCGCCTGCGGCGGGCGCAGCCAGTCTTGCTGTGGCGTGGGTGGAAGTGGCATTTGTTACGAGGCCACGTCCCGCTGTTCGGGCGGCACCTGTGCGGCGTGCGGCGGTCCCGGCGAGCCATGTTGCGCCGGCGCGGTCTGCGGTGGTGGGACGGTTTGCACGTCGTCCGGCAGCAACGGCGTTTGCGTTCGATGCGGCGGAGCGGCCGAACCGTGCTGTCCCGGGAACACTTGCGGCGGCACCGCGTGTTGCGCGGGAGGTGCCTGCGTTCCCGAGAATCAGCAATGCATCGTCGCGGGCAACCCGTATGGCACCTGCGCGGCCGGGCGCTGCCAGTGCGGCAAGGCGGGCGAGCTGTGCTGCCCGGCCTCGCTCGCCTCGTCGCCGTGCAGCGAGGCCGACACCATTTGTGGTGGCGTGCCCGGCGCGGCCCGCTGCATCAAGTGCGGGGTTGCCGGCGCGCCCTGTTGCCCGGCTGGTCGCTGCCTTGGCGGAGGATGCTGCGTCGTCGCGCTTGATCCAGGAACGGGATCCCGCCAGGGCCGTTGCGTTCCTGCTGGCTCGGTATGCACGGGTTCCAGCCTGTTGGTCGCCAGGTGCAACGCGGTCACCGCGACCTGCGGCTCGTGCGGCGGTGCCGGTCAACCGTGCTGCGGCACGGGCCTGCAACTGGCCGACAAGTGGTGCTCGGCGTCAGGTGTCACTTGCGTGAGCACCCTGGCCACACTCGGGTATCCGCTGCAAGGCGTGTGTGCCGTGTGCGGTGGTAACGGTCAGCGATGCTGCACGACGACGGGCACGCTCGCGGCCAGCCCGCTCGGCTCGTGCCAGGGTTCCCTCACGTGCGCTCTGGGCGCCATGGGCGGTTACGCATGCACTGACCAGGCCGTCGGGCCGCTGCCCGTGCCCTAAATAGCCATGCGGATCGTACACGGCAGGACGCGCTGGGCGGAAACATCGCGGGATGCCGGCAAGGCTGCCGTGATTGCCATCGGCAACTTCGACGGTGTTCACCGCGGGCATCAGGCCCTGCTGGCCGAGGCGGTCGCGGTCGCCGCGCGGATCGGCGGGACGCCAGGGGTTCTGACCTTCGACCCACACCCGGCGCGCTTTGTCGCGCCCAACCTGGCACCGCCGATGATCATCCCGTTGCCGCGACGTCTGGAATTGCTCGAACGCGCGGGCGCGGAATTTGCCGTCGTGGAACCCTTCGACGCCGCGTTCGCAGCGCTGGATGCAGGGACATTCGTCCAGCGGGTTCTGCTCGCCGACCTCGGCGCGGCGGGCGTGGTGGTGGGCTACGATTTCACGTTTGGTCGAGGACGCGCCGGCAACGCGGTGCAACTGGCCGCGCTCGGACAGGCTGCGGGCATCGGCGTGTCGGTCGTGCCTCAGGTTGTGGTGGACGGCCTGGTTTGCTCCTCCACCAAGATCCGCGAGTTCGCCATGGAGGGCCGGATGGAAGGCGCGGCGCTTCTGCTCGGGCGGCCGTTCGAGATCACCGGCACGGTGGTGCGCGGTGCCCAGCGCGGGCGCACGCTTGGTTTTCCGACGGCGAACCTGCGGCTGGAGGCGGATTTGCTGCCCCGGGCAGGCATCTACGCCGCGTGGGCGACCTCGCCTTCGGACGCGACGTTTAGACGCAAGGCTGCGGTCAGCGTCGGCGTCAACGCGACGTTCGTCGATCGCGGGCCGACCACGGTTGAAGCATACTTGCTGGATTTCGTGGGCGATTTGTACGGGCAGCGCCTGCGGCTTGAGCTTGGCACGAGGCTCCGGGACGAGCTGCGTTTTTCATCGGTCGATGCGCTGGTCAACGAGATTCGCAAGGATGTCGTGCGGGTGGCGGAGATCCTGCGGTGAGCGCCGACGGACTTTTCGAGACCGAAACCATGGCCGAGCTTTACGCGCGCCAGGGCCAGGTGGCGGACGCGGTGGCGATCTACCGGCGGCTATGTGCGGCGAGCGCGGCGAGCGCGGAGCAGGATCACGCTCGCCTGGCCGCGCGGCTGGCAGAGCTCGAAGGCAAACCGGCTGACGCATCGTCGGCCACCGATCGTGCCGCAGTCAGGGCGGCAGGGCCGTCGGCTCAGATCGACCCGGCGATTGCGGCGCGTCCAAGCCTGGCACCAGCCTTGGTCATACCGCCGTCGCCTGGCGTGGTGGTCGTTGCGGCTGGCGATGAAGTGGCCGTGGCCTGGGCACTGCCCGAGCACACCACAGCGCCGACCCTGGAACTATTTTGCGTGGTGGTCGGCAGCCAGGGCATTGAAACCAACAAGAGCGTGGTTCCGCTCACCGCCGTCGTGGGGCGATTGAGCGTGTACATGCCGGGCGTGCGTTCCGCGATGGCCGCGGTGGGCACCACGACAGAAGCGTCATTCCTGCCACTCGCTCGATCGACGCGGCAGACCGACCAATAGTCCAAACAGAAATTACTTTGAAGAGACTCTGGTCGCGCGTACTCTAACGGGCCGAGTGGTGTGGATTGACTTGCTGCGCCGTCGCCACTCATGAGCCCCTTTTGAGAGGAACCAATAGAAATGACAAAGGCCCTTCGAATCGCATGTGGTGGATTCCTGTCGGCGACTGCGACGCTGTTCGCGGTTAGCTTTTTGGCGGCAGGTTGCGGCGTTGGCGGTGGAACCGCGCTGATTGAGGACGATGCGGCTGCCAATAACGAGGCAGGGATCGGCCAGGGAGGTTCTTCTGCGGGGTCGGGCGCTGGTGGCAGCGTCGGCGGGCGTGGGGGTGCCGGTGGCGGCGCTGGGCGCGGCGGTGCAGGTGGGGCGGCGGGGAGCAACATGGGTGGCAGCGCGGCGGGCGCTGGCGGTAGTGCGGCGGGGGCTGGTGGCAGCGCGGCGGGTGCTGGCGGTAGCGCGGCGGGTGCTGGCGGTAGCGCGGCGGGGGCTGGCGGTAGCGCGGCGGGGGCTGGCGGTAGCGCGGCGGGTGCTGGTGGCAGCGCCGGTGCGGGCGGTGCTGCGGCCTGCGGTGCTGCGGGTGAGTCATGCTGCGCAGGCAACTCGTGTACGCAGCCCAACACCGCGTGCAACAGTATGAACATTTGTGTCGTTTGCGGAGCGGCGGGCAGCAACTGCTGTGCCAACCAGACGTGTACCGCAGCGGGAACATCCTGCAGCGGGAGCTCAGCAGGGCTCGGAACCTGCGTGATCTGCGGCAACACCGGCCAGGCATGCTGTCCGGGCGGCGACTGCGGTGGCAGTGGCTGCTGCGTGGCCAACACCTGCGTCGCGACTGGATCCACCTGCGGTGGAGCACTCGGAACGTGTACCACGGGAGCTTGCGGTACCTGTGGTGGTGGCGGACTTGCGTGCTGTCCGGTGCGGCAATGCACCGCGACGAACACAATTTGCGGCGGCGGGGGTACGGGAACCTGCGGCACGTGCGGAATCAAGGCGGGCGACGCGTGTTGCGAAAACGGAGCCTGCCCCACGGGCACGGTCTGCAACAACAACAACGTGTGCTCGACGTGCGGCGGGTCGGGCCAGCCTTGCTGTGCGGGTAACCTCTGCACCGTGGCGGGGCAGGCGTGCGCGGGTGGCGTGTGTCAGGGGTGCGGTGGTGCCGGGCAGGCGTGTTGCGCGGGCGGCGTTTGCAGCGCGTCCGGGACATCCTGCAGCGTCTTCAACGTGTGCAGTGCTTGCGGCGGCACCAACCAGCCGTGCTGTGCCAACCGGATGTGCAACGCCCCCGGATCCCAGTGCTTCGTCTTCCGGACGAGCAGCTTCTGCGCGATCTGCGGTGCCGCAGGCCAGGCTTGCTGCCCCGGCCGCACCTGCTCGGCCACTGGCACCGGCTGCGTTGGTGGGACGTGCGTCTCGTGCGGCGGTCCCGGGGAAGCTTGCTGTCCGGGCACCAAGTGCGGCGGCGGTGGCTGCTGCGTGAACAACATCTGCACCGGCGCTGCTTCGACCTGCCCGAACATCGGTGGCACTTGCACGGCAGGGGCCTGTGGCACAACTTGCGGGGCAGCCGGCCTGATGTGCTGCGCGAACAACAACTGCACCACGCCGAGCACCCAGTGTAGCCAGGGCACTTGCGCGTCGTGCGGCTCGGCTGGACAGCCGTGTTGTGCCAACCGGGTCTGCACGGCGGCCAACACCATCTGCAACGGCGGTGGCGGTGGTAGCGTTTGCGAGGCCTGCGGCGGTGTCGGCCAAGTCTGCTGCGCCAACCGGGTGTGTACCACCGGCACGTGCCAGGGCGACCCCGCCCGCTGCATGTAAGCGCGGTAGCGGATCACGTCCTGCGCGGGCTGGTCACGGCTTGCGCAGGCGTTTTTCCAGAAGCTCGTAGGCGAAGGTCAGCCTCTGCGCCAGCTCGTTGGCGGTCTTCTGCTTGTCCGCTGACTGCGTGTGCCGGTCGGGGTGATACTTGCGCATCAGTTGCCGGTAGGCCGTGCGCACGGTGGCAAAATCCGACCCTGGCCCAACTTCAAGCGCCGCGTAGGCCTGCGCCACGGGGTCGGCGCGCGTGGTGTGGCGCGCTCCGGGCGTGGATCGCGCACCCGCGCCTTGTGGTGCGGCCTTTGGCTTGCTGGTCGGTAGGTGCCGCCGGTCGAGCTCGGCTTCGAGTTCTTCGTCGGTCAACTGGTCGAGGCTGTAACGGCGGTACAGATCTTCGTTGCCGTCGCTATCGCCGTCGTGAGCATTCGACGACGCGGCCTTGTCGAGCAGTTCGTTCAGCTCTGACTTGGCGAGATTGATGAAGCGCTTGCCGATGCCCACGGACGGCATTGTAACCTACGGCCCCGATGTGCCGCTCGTACCGAACAGAAGCCGCGCGATTTCCAGATCGTCAACGCTCGAGAGCTTTTCGAGCAAACTTGCCTCCGTCACTGGAAGCCAGTGCCGCAGTCAATCGACCTGCAACTGCCAGCGGATCCTCGGCATCAGCGGGGGGCACGTGGGACGCTCGGGAGAATGAGGGCAAGTGCCGCGCGCAGACGGTCCGCGATGGGGCGTGCCAGGTGGCGTGCCAGGGCCTCATCCCGGAAGCGCGCCTTTGCCTCGCTCTTTCGGGCCGCCGCGTCGATCACTTGCGGTGTGCTGGGGGCTGATTCGCCCGTTCTTGCCAACCGGTCCACCAAACAATCTTAGCGCGCCGCCTACTCGATCGCTACCGTGGGTACGGCTCGCCGCGGATGGTGGCGAGCGCGCGGTAGATTTGCTCGCACACGATGACGCGGGCCAGGCGGTGGGGAAGCGTCAGCGCGGTCAAGGAGACGCGCGCCGAAGCGCGGGCCAGCGTGGCTTTGGACAAGCCATCGGCACCGCCGATCAGAAACGCGACGGCCTTGGTGCCGTGCAACATTCGGTCATTGACGAAGGTGGTCAGCTTCGCGGTTGGCCATGGCGATCCGTCGGGGTGAAAGGCGATGATCTCGGTGGTCGCGGTGAGCCCGCGGCACAGATCTGCGTCGTCGGCGACCTCCTGCACCTCGACCGGGACGTGCCGCCGCGCCCGATCGACGTATTCGTCGCACACGGCCTGCAGCCGACGGTCGCGCATCTTGCCGACCGCGCGGACGAGAATCTTCACAGCACGTCGTACAGCGCGTCGGGCGTCTGCAGGCGCGCTTCGGGTGGAATTCGCAGCGGCAGTCGCGGCGCGTCTCCCCACAACGACTCGATGTCGTAGAACTCACGCACGGGGTGGTAAAAAATGTGTACGACCAGCGCGCCGAAATCGAGCAGCGTCCAGCGGCCATTACCGGTTCCTTCCCGGCCGAGGAGCGACAGACCGCGCTCCCTCATGGCGTCGCGCACCCGCTCTGCGATGGCGTTGACCTGCCGATCGCTGCGGCCGCTGATGACCGCGATGAAGTCGGTGTAGCTCGCCTGTTCGGAGACGTCGATGACCACGGGAAGCAGGGCTTGCTTGTCGAGCGCCGCGTCGATGGCTGCTATGGCCGCCGCTCGTGCGCCCGCCACTCTGGCTTTGTCTGCCGGGCGAGCGGGGGCCTGCTCAGGCACCCGGGTAAGCGCCGCCTTGCGGTAGGGCAGCTTGCGTCCGGAAAGTTTGGCTTTCCTCGGCGCGCGGGGCGGCATCTTACTTTTTGCGGTGGCGGCGCGCTTTTCCTTCACTTGCAACCATCGTAGCAAAGGTCGCGGCCCGGCTCAATCATTCGGGTCGCCTCGACCAGCGGTCCTCAAAGGCTCCAACAAGATCCAGCAGATAGCCCTGGCCAAGGTCCGTTAGCTGGGCTTCGACCGCCGCAGCCGCCCGGTCGAGCCAGCGCCTGGTGTCGTCGTCGTCGGCCCCGGCGCATGCACCCAGATCGTTGTCGGGGTCCAGCATGAGGTCGGGGTTGCCGCCGGAACTCATCCAGCGCTGCGCCAGCGTGGAGAGGCGCCCGGTCAGCCATTCGGGCGCTTCGAGCACCGAGCGTCCGAGCAGGCGACCTCCGGTCGAAAACGCGCCCGCCAGTTTGCGTTGCTCCGTCTGCGCCACGGTGGCGTGAATCGCGGCATGGAGCGCTGCTGCCGTCTTGCGATCGATTGCTGGGCCCGTGTGCAACCTGGCGCAATAGTGATCGACCAGGGTCGCGAACTGAAAGGTCACGGCCATTTCATCGGCCAGGCGGCCGACGGCGAGGACGGCAAAAAACTTTTTCCACGCGAGCTTGAGCGCCAGCAAGGTCACCGCGGTCGCGGTGGCGTTGCGCAGGGCGGAGCCGCCCCGGCCAAGGCCGAGCAGTTGGGCCGTGGACGCGGGGAGATCGACACGTCGGCTGGACGCGAGCTTCATGCAAAGTCCACTGCGAATTCGTTCCGCCACGTATTCGTCGAGAACGGGCACCGGGAGCAGCCCGCCGGCAACCGACGCCAGAAGCGCCCGGCGCACGATGAGCGCGCGGTTGTCGGCGAGGTGAAGCACGCGCGCGGTGCCAACTTGCAAGACGGGTTCAGCATGCACGAGGTCGGGCGGCGTTGGCGTTGGCGTTGGCGTTGGCGTTGGCGTTGGCGTTGGCGTTTTCATCGAACGATCCTTTTTTGCGTGGGTGCCGGGGACGGTGGCGGATCGCGGGCCAACCCATCGAGCAACGCCCGCTCGTCCAGGATCGTGCGCTGGCGGGGCGCGAGGGTTTCGGCGGTGGCTGGCATGACGACTGGATCGATGTGACCAATGCCGTCGACGGCGCTGTTCACCAGCAGATCGCCTTCGATAGGTTCGTTGCTGCGGCGGGCGGAGAAGTGCGCTTCGGCCGAGACAAACAGCGGCGCGCGTGTACGCGGCTCGAGCCGGATCTCGCCCGACAGACTGGCCACCACGATGGTGTCGCGCCACTTGCGCAGCGGACTTTCCAGTCCGGCCGTGGGCACAGGGTGGGGTTGGCTCCGGTTTATCCGGTAGGTCGTGGCATCCGGGGCGTCGGTCTTTTGCACCGCTGCCGCCCGGCGCAGGATCTCCCACGCGGCGACGGGCGCGCCGATCGCTTCATGCAGAAACCGCGAAGACTCCGATTCGGTGGCGGGCCGACGCATGAGCTTCCCGTGGCGCAGAGCGACGGCGAGCTCGTGGCCGGCAAGGATGACCTCGCGCCCGCCGTCGCGGTCGTTGGTTTCAGTCAGGCGAAAATTGCCCGACGAATCGATCCAAAGATCCGTCGTGGTCGTGACCGCATCCGACGGCGATGTTCCGTCTTGCCCGAGCGGCTGAATTTTCCACGTCGCCGTTCCATGCACGTGGCCCCCCCCCAGCTTGCGCAGCGCCGCGACGATGGCCGGTGGCGCGAGCGCGACGTCAAGTTCATCGGACGGGGTGGCGGGCCTTGGTGCAGCCCCGCGTTTGCATCCGATTGCACAGAGCAAGGCGGTGGCGCGCACCAAGGTGCCAATCCAATGGTGCCCCGTCAGCATCGCTGTTTTTGCTCGGTTCTGCGGTCGCAAGCCGCGCGGAATCTAGCACCAACAACAGTTCCGGCGGTGGCGCGCAAGAAGTTCTTGGCGTTCTTGCCTGGTTGGCGGTTCAATCGTTCGGTGAACGAGGCATTCGAACCGATTTTCCACTCCCCCGTCGGGCTCGCGCTCGCCGCCGCGTTCGGGGCCATCTGGGGCAGCTTCCTGAACGTGTACATCGCCCGCGTCCCGCGCGGCATGTCCGTGGTGCATCCGGCGTCGCATTGCTTCGCCTGCGGCAAACCCGTGCAAGTGATCGACAACATTCCGATCTTTTCATATTTCATCCTGCGCGGACGATGCCGTTCCTGCGGCGCGCACTTTTCGCCCCGGTACGCGCTGGTCGAGGCGCTGGCGGCGGCGCTGGCGGCGGCGCTGTTCTGGAAATTCGTGACCGTGGTGCCGCCGTCGGCGCTCGGCGTGGGTCTGGGCCGGTTCCTGGTGGCGTTTGCCTTCACGGCGGTCCTGCTGGTGCTGGCCTTCATCGATTTTGACACCAAGCGATTGCCGGACGTGATCACGCTGCCGTCGATCCCAAGTTTTTTCCTCGGCGGTTTCGCGCTGCAGGTTGCGTCCTGGCAAGACCGGGCCATCGGATTGTGTGCGGGCTACTTGCTTGTGCGCATCATCGCCGACGCCTACTACTACACAACGGGCCGCGAGGGGCTGGGCCTTGGCGACGGCAAGCTTCTGGCGGTGGTGGGCGCGTTGCTCGGCTGGAGGTGTTTGCCGGTGGTGGTGTTTCTGGCGTCGTTTTCGGGCATTCTGGTGGCGGTGCCAGCGTTGTTGCTGCAGCGTCGCAGTCGACCGGCTGGTCAGGAACCTGCCGCGGCCACGCCACCGATGGAACTGGTCGAGGTCCCGCTGCGCCGGACCGAGGTTCCGTTCGGTCCGTTTCTGGTGGCGTCGACCCTGGTTTTCCTATTCTGGGGTGACGTGCTCCTGGCCGCGGTCAGCCGCATGGTTCTGGGTGAGTAGGCGTGCCGCCGATTGCACTGCCCGCGCTACCGCGTGGCTTCGGCCGCGACACCGCCGCGCGTCGGGCGGCGCGTCGGCGGCTGATTGGTGCGTTGTTCGATGGTTCGGGGGGACGGCGGTTGCCCGCTGATGTCACTGTGGCGGCGGCGCTGCACCGTTGCGACCCGCGCGATCCATGGTGGGTGTGCGAGGCGAATTCGCACGGACCGCTTTACGTCCTTCCGACGGTCGAATGGATCGCCGCGCTGGCGGCTTTTGTGGACACCACCCGCGCGCGCCGCGTGCTCGAGGTAGCGGCGGGCGATGGATTCGTGTCGCAATGCCTGCGCCGCGCGCGACCGGGTCTTGACGTCATCGCGACCGACGACGGTTCGTGGTCAGGGCCGCTGGCGCGGCAAAGCGCTCGCGATCGGCGCGCCTTCGCCGGCATCTCGTTCGCCGGAATCAAGCTGGGCGACGGTGTGGTGCGCCTGGCCGCACGTGCCGCGGTGGAACGTTTCAAGCCCGATCTCGTGATCGTGTGCTGGGCCCCGCCAGGGTTGCTTGTGCAAGGCTGCATCCGGGCCCCGTGTCGCCTGGTCTTGGAGGTGTCGGTTGACGGCGACGTCAGCGGCAATGTCGCGCGGACGTGGCGGTTCAAGAAGGAGTTTCTGGATGGGCCTGTGCAAGACCGTGCGTTGTGCCGCCTTGACACTGACCCGCGTGCGGCGCGGCACACCCGCGTGACGCTGTACTATGGCGCGCGGCACCCCGAGCACGGCATCGACCGCTGAGCCACGAAGCAGCGGCTTGTGTCCATGCATTACCGCGGTACTACACAGAGATCCGACTCCTACAGCAGATCGTCGCGGCCGGCGCGCTTGAGGGCAGCGACCACGAGGCGCACGTCCTGCGCGCGATCTTTCGGGATGACCAGCACGGCGTCCTTGGTTGCGACGACGACCATGTTGCTGATCCCCGCGATGCCGATCAATGGCGCGCCTGGCTCGCCGAGAATGATGTTGCCCCGGCCGTCCTCGATCACCGCGTCGCCGACGACCACATTTTGCGACTCGTCGGGCGCATGGATGGCGGAAAGGGCGGCCCAACTGCCGACGTCGTTCCAGCCGAACGACCCGGGCACGACCCGGATGCCGGACGCCTTTTCCATGATGCCGTAGTCGATCGAAACGGACGGCACGCGCGGGTACAACGCGCTGGCCGCGGCTTCGAAATCGGGCGCGCGCTGCATCTCGTCGAGCGCCTGCCCGAGTTCGGGCAGGTGGCGGCGCGTCTCGTCGAGGATAAGGCCGACGGTGAAGAAGAACATGCCCGAGTTCCAGAAGTAGTCGGGCGCGGCGTGGTACTCCCGGGCCTTTTCAAGGCCGGGCTTTTCAACGAAGCGCGCCACTTCATGCACCCCTTCGGCGAGTGACGGACCAAGCTGCAAGTAGCCAAAGCCGGTTTCGGGCCGCGTGGTCGCGATGCCGATCGTGACCATGGCGTCCTTGGCGTGGGCCGCGGCCAGGCGCACCACGCGCGCAAAACCCTGCTCATCGCCGATGTACGCGTCCGATGGCAGCACGGCCAGAACGGCATCGGGCCCGGCGCGGCGGCCGACCACGGTTGCTCCGAGCGCAACCGCGGCCGCCGTGTTGCGCGGGGCGACCTCGCTGACCAGGTTGTCGCGCGGCAGATCCGGCAGGGCGGCGCGGATCGCCGTGGCTTGATCAGCGGCGGTGACGACGAAGGTGTGCGCCAGGCCGAATTCGGCGCAGGCCCGGCGGAACGTGGCTGCGAGCAGCGACTCGCGCGCGCCAAGAGACAGCAGTTGCTTGGGGCGTCGCCGTCGGCTGGCGGGCCACAGGCGGGTGCCGCCGCCACCGGCCAGGATCAGAGCGTGGGGTTTCGCAGAGGACACGGCGCAAATCTACCGCGAAAGGCTCCTCGCGGTACACTGCGCCTCATGTGGTGCGCCTTGCTCGTGGTGGCCGGCGTGGCCGTCGCGGCCGTCGGCGTACGGATTGCCACGGAACGCAGGCGGCCGATCGATCTGCTGGGCATGTTGATGGCACCTGCGGGCCTGCTTGGGGTGTACGCGGGCATCGCGTGCTGGCTGCAGTCGCGATAACGTACGGGGCGCGTCACGCCTCGACGAAGGCCCGCTCGACCAGGTACTGCCCCGGCGCGTCGCTGGTGCCCTCGCCGAATCCGCGCGCGATCAGGCGTCCCGTGATGTCCTTGAGCAGGCGTGGGCCGCCGCAGATCATCACACGGTCGGATTCGGGATCGAGGGTGGGCAGGCCAAGGTCAGCCGTGAGCTTGCCGCTGTCGATGAGGTCCGTGATGCGCCCTTGATTGCGGAAGGGCTCGCGCGTGACGGTCGGGTAGTAGCGCAGTTGCGCCGTGACCTGCTCGCCAATGAGTTCGTGCCGGGGCAATTCGTTCTCGATCGTTTCGCGGTAACCGAGGTCGTTGATGTGGCGCACGCCGTGGGCCACGACGACCGTCTCGAACCGATCGTAGGTTTCGGGGTCGCGGATGATGCTCATGAAGGGCGCGAGGCCCGTCCCGGTGCAGAGCAGGTACAGCCGCTTGCCGGGCAATAGGTTGGGGATGACGAGCGTGCCGGTCGGCTTGCCGCCCACGAGTACGGTCTGCCCGGGTTCGATGTGCTGCAGGCGCGAGGTCAGGGGGCCGTCCGGGATCTTGATGCTGTAGAACTCGAGATGCTCCTCGTAGTTGGCGCTCGCCATGCTGAACGCGCGCAACAGGGGACGTCCTTGCACTTCCAGCCCGAGCATCACGAAGTGACCGTTGCGGAAGCGAAACCCGGGCGGGCGCGTGGTGGTGAAGCTGAACAGCGATCCGTTCCAGTGGCGGACGCTCGCGACCTGTTCCCGGTTCAAAAGGCTCATGATGTACTCCTTGAGGACAAGCATGACCGATTCTCCGTGTTCGTAAAAACAGGATATAATGATATAAGTAATCGGAAATGCCGATATGAGATACACCCTGCGTCAGCTTGAGGTTTTTCTCGCCGTCGCGCGGGTGCAGGGGGTGGGGCGCGCGGGGCCGGGCCTCTCCCTGTCGCAGTCGGCGGTCAGCGGCTCGCTCGCGGACATCGAGCGTCAGTTCGACATCCGGTTGTTCGATCGGATTGGCAAGCGGTTGACCCTGTCCGAACTCGGCCGATCGGTGCGTGCGCAGGCCGAGGCGATCCTGGATCGTGCCCGGGATCTCGAAAGCGTTTTCGCTGATGGCCAGCAGGTCGGTCGTTTGCGCGTGGGTGCCACGTTGACCATCGGCAACCACCTCGCGGTGCCCATCCTGGCACGCTTGCAGCGTGAGCACCCCGGATCGGAGGTGACGCTGGCCATTGCCAACACGGCGGAAATTGCCCGGCAGGTGGCGAATTTCGAGATCGACGTGGGTCTTATCGAGGGCGAGATCGAACATCCTGAGCTAGAAGTCCTGGTGTGGCGACCCGATCACCTGGCGGTGTTTTGCGCACCCGATCACGTGTTCGCGCGCAAGCGCAAGCTGACGGACGCGAACCTGTTGCAGGCATCGTGGATCGTGCGCGAGCAAGGCTCGGGCACCCGGCAGACCTTCGATCGAGCGATGAGTGGATTGCTGCCGCAACTCAAGATCGCGCTGGCCCTGCAGCACACCGAGGCCATCAAGGCGGCGGTGAAGGCCGGGCTTGGGCTCGGATGCGTCTCGCGCATGGCCGTGCAGGACGAATTTGCGCGCGGCACCTTGCGCGAGTGCGCCGTTCCGCACCGCGACTTCGGCCGTCGCTTCTATTTCTTGCTGCACAAGAAGAAATACCGCAGCCCGACCCTCGAGAAGTGGCTCGCGTTGTGCCGACAGACCGTCGGTGCTGCATCGTAGTGCCAGGGCTCAAGCGACGACATGCCGGATGTGATATTGTATTATACAGTTAATGTTATGCAATCGAGTTCATATACTAACGAGCAGGGTGCCGCGACGCGGGATGCCCTGGCGGCAAACCGGGACAAGCCGGGTGCGCTGCTTTGCGTGCTGCACGCCATCCAGGATCGCCTGGGCTTTGTGCCAGATGGATCCCTCGCGCCCGTGGCGGAGGCGCTGAATCTGTCGCGCGCCGAGGTGTACGGCGTGCTCACTTTTTATCACGACTTCCGGCGCTCCCCGCCGGGGCGTCACATCCTCAAGATCTGCCGCGCCGAAGCGTGCCAGGCCATGGGCAGCGAGAAGCTGTCGGCGCACGTGCAGGCGCGCCTGGGGGTGGAGTTTCGTGGCACGACCGCCGACGGCGCGGTCACGCTTGAGCCAGTCTATTGTCTGGGCGACTGCGCGCTGTCGCCGGTGGTTATGATCGATGGCTTGCTGCATGGGCGAGTGTCGGCTGAGCAACTTGATGCGCTCATCGATGGGCTGGTGGCGAAGCCATGAGCGCCATCACGATCAGCGTGGCGCGCGACTCGGCGGCGTTGTCGGTCGGCGCGGACGAGGTCGCACGCGCCGTGGCCGCGCAGGCGCAGGTGGGCGGCGTCGCGATCAACCTGGTGCGGACGAGTTCGCGCGGCCTCTTCTGGCTTGAACCGCTCGTCGAGGTGACGACGGCAGCGGGCCGCGTTGCTTATGGGCCGGTGACTTCCGCGGACGTCAAAGGGTTATTCGCGGCGGATTTTCTGCGCGGCGGTGCGCACGCGCTGCGACTTGGATCGACCGGCGAAATCTCGTACCTGAAGAAACAAGAACGGCTGGTGTTCGCGCGCGCGGGCCTCACCCGGCCGCTCAGCCTGGCCGACTACGAAGCACACGGCGGCTGGCGCGGGCTGCGTGCTGGCTTGAACAGGGGCGGCGCAGACATCGTCGACGAGGTGACGCGCTCCGGTCTTCGCGGCCGTGGCGGTGCCGCCTTCCCGGCGGGCATCAAGTGGCGCACGGTGCTCGGCGCGGCGGGCCAAGAAAAGTACATCGTGTGCAACGCCGACGAGGGCGACTCGGGCACGTACTCCGATCGCATGATCATGGAGGGCGATCCGTTCGCGCTCATCGAGGGCATGACCATCGCGGCGCTCGCGGTCGGCGCAACCGGGGGGTACATCTACGTGCGCTCGGAATATCCGCACGCCGAACGCACGCTGGATGCGGCTATTGTGGCCGCACGCGGCGCCGGATTTCTTGGCAACGATATCCTCGGTAGTCGCCGCGCCTTCGACATCGAAGTCCGGCGCGGCGCTGGCGCGTACATCTGCGGTGAGGAAACCGCGATGCTTGAAAGCCTTGAGGGCAAGCGCGGGATGGTGCGCCCGAAACCGCCGCTGCCGGCGATCGCCGGTTTGTTTGGCAAACCAACCGTGATCAACAACGTCATCACCCTGGCCTCGGTGCCGACGATTCTCGACCAGGGCGCCGAGTTTTACGCCACCTTCGGCCTGGGGCGTTCGCGCGGCACGTTGCCGTTTCAGCTTGGCGGCAACATCAAGCGCGGCGGGCTGGTCGAAAAGGCATTCGGGCTGACGCTGCGCGAGCTGCTCTACGACTTTGGCGGCGGCTCGGCCACCGGGCGTCCGATTCGCGCCGTTCAGGTTGGTGGCCCGCTCGGTGCGTACTTGCCCGAGTCGAAGTTCGACACGCCGCTCGACTACGAGCTGTTCGCAGCGGCGGGCGGCATGATCGGGCACGGTGGCGTGGTGGCGTTCGACGACACCGTCGACATGGCGATGATGGCCCGCTACGCGATGGAATTCTGCGCCATCGAATCGTGCGGCAAGTGTACGCCGTGCCGCATCGGATCGACCCGCGGCGTCGAAGTGATCGATCGCGTGCGCAAGGGCGAGCGCCGTGAATCGAACCTCGTTGTGCTGCGCGACCTGTGCGACACGATGGTGTCGGGATCGCTGTGCGCGATGGGAGGCCTGACGCCATCTCCGGTGCGCAGCGCGCTCGAACATTTTCCCGAGGACTTCGGCACGTAAAAAGGAGGACGACGGATGTATTCAGTCAAAGAACTCGATGCTGGAACGCCGATGCGGCTGTCGCCGCGAACGGTGGCGCTGGAGATCGACGGCGTGACGGTCAAGGTCGCGCCGGGTACGTCGGTGATGCGGGCCGCCGTTTCCGCCGGTGTGCGGGTGCCCAAACTTTGCGCGACGGATTCGCTCGAGGCCTTTGGTTCTTGCCGCCTGTGCCTGGTCGAGATCGACGGCCGCAAGGGCACGCCCGCATCGTGTACGACGCCGTGCGAGCCCGGCATGAAGGTGCGAACCCAGACGCCCACGCTCGCCAAGCTGCGTCGCGGCGTCATGGAGCTTTACATCTCCGACCATCCGCTCGACTGCTTGACCTGCCCGGCCAACGGCAACTGCGAGCTGCAAGAGATGGCCGGCGTGGTCGGCCTGCGCGAGGTGCGCTACGGCTACACGGGCGCGAATCACTTCGACGCGAAGAAAGACGAGAGCAACCCTTACTTCACGTTCGATCCGACCAAATGCATCGCCTGCTCGCGCTGCGTGCGCGCCTGCGAGGACATCCAGGGCACGTTCGCGCTGACGCTCGACGGTCGTGCGTTCGAATCCAAGATCGCGGCCGGCAGCGGCGACTTTCTGTCGTCCGAGTGCGTGTCGTGTGGTGCCTGCGTGCAGGCCTGCCCGACGGCGACGTTGATGGAAAAGTCCGTCATCGACCAGGGGCAGCCGGATCACAGCGTGGTGACGACGTGCGCGTATTGCGGCGTTGGGTGTTCATTCCGGGCCGAGATGAAGGGCAACGAAGTCGTGCGCATGGTGCCGAACAAGGACGGCCACGCCAACCACGGCCATTCGTGCGTCAAGGGGCGCTTCGCCTGGGGCTACGCGACGCACCCCGACCGCGTGAAGAAGCCGATGATTCGCGCCAAGATCACTGATCCGTGGCGCGAGGTGACGTGGGATGAAGCCATCGGGCACGCCGCGTCCGAGTGGAAGCGCATCCAGGCGAAACACGGACGTGGCGCCATTGGCGGCATCACGTCCTCCCGTTGCAGCAACGAGGAAACCTACCTGGTGCAGAAGTTGGTGCGCGCCGCCTTCGGCAACAACAACGTGGACACCTGCGCGCGCGTTTGCCACTCGCCCACCGGATACGGCCTCAAGACGACGCTCGGCGAATCGGCCGGGACCCAGGATTTTGACTCGGTCGAGCACGCCGACGTCATCGTCGTCATCGGCGCCAACCCCACCGACGGGCACCCCGTGTTCGCCTCGCACATGAAGCGCCGCCTGCGCGCCGGGGCGAAACTCATCGTCATCGATCCACGCCGCATCGATCTGGTGCGCATGCCGCACGTCCTTGCGAGTCATCATCTGCAACTGCGCCCCGGCACCAACGTGGCCGTCGCCAACTCGCTCGCCCACGTCATCGTGACCGAGGGCCTGCACAACGACGATTTCGCGCGTGCGCGGTGCGACATTGCCGAATACGAAAAGTGGAAGGCGTTCATCTGCGAGACGCGCAATTCGCCCGAAGCCATGGCGACCATGACCGGCGTTCCCGCCGCCGACGTGCGTGCCGCGGCCCGCTTGTACGCGGGCGCGGGCAACGCGGCCATCTACTACGGGCTTGGCGTGACCGAACACAGCCAGGGCTCGACCATGGTCATGGCGATCGCGAACCTGGCGATGGCGACCGGCAACCTTGGGCGCCCAGGCGTGGGCGTCAATCCCCTGCGCGGCCAGAACAACGTGCAGGGCTCGTGCGACATGGGATCGTTCCCGCACGAGCTGCCCGGGTACCGCCACGTGTCCGACCCCGCGGTGCGTGAGCTCTTCGGATCGACCTGGGGCGTGACCATCGATGCCGAACCGGGCCTGCGCATTCCCAACATGTTCGACGCTGCCCTCGACGGCTCGTTCAAGGGGCTCTACGTGCAGGGCGAAGACATCGCGCAATCCGATCCCGACACCGAGCACGTGACCGCGGCGCTCGGCGCGATGGAGTGCCGCGTGGTGCACGACATCTTCATGAACGAGACGGCGAAGTTCGCGCACGTGTTCTTGCCCGGCTCGTCGTTCCTGGAAAAGGACGGCACCTTCACCAACGCCGAGCGCCGCATCTCGCGCGTGCGCAAGGTCATGCCGCCGCTCGCAGGCAAGGCCGACTGGGAAGTCACCCTGGCACTGTCGGCAGCGATGGGGTACCCGATGCACTACGATCACCCGTCGCAGATCATGGACGAGATTGCTCGCCTGACGCCCACCTTTCACGGTGTCTCGTACGACAAGATCGACGAGCTGGGCAGCATCCAGTGGCCATGCAACGACCGCGCGCCCGAGGGCACGCCGGTCATGCACATCGATGAATTCGTGCGCGGCAAGGGCCGTTTCGTTGTCACGGCGTACGTGCCGACCGAGGAGCGATCGACGGCCAGGTTCCCCCTGATCTTGACCACGGGACGGGTGCTGAGCCAGTACAACGTTGGCGCGCAAACGCGGCGCACCGCGAACGTGACGTGGCACCACGAAGATCGCCTGGAAATCCATCCGCACGACGCCGAGCAACGGGGCGTTCGCGACGGCGAATGGGTGTCGGTGAAGAGCCGCGCGGGCGAAACGTCGCTGCGCGCCGAGCTCACGGAGCGCGTGCAGCCGGGCGTCGTGTACACGACGTTTCACCACCCCGAGTCGGGCGCCAACGTGGTGACGACCGAGAACTCAGACTGGGCGACCAACTGCCCGGAATACAAGGTCACGGCGGTTCAGGTGACCCCAGCGCCGGGGCCTTCGGCGTGGCAGAAGGAATTCGAGGCCATGGCGGCCAGGCAAAAGTCGCTCGTGCCGACGGCAGAGTAGTCGACATGGATGTACACAAGCTGTGCAAGATGGCGAACGAGATCGCCGCCTTCTTTGAGGCGGATCCGGATCCCGCCGTCGCTTGCGATGGCGTGGCCAGCCACCTGCGGCGCTTCTGGGATCCGCGCATGCGCCGCGAGCTCATCGCCTGGATCGACGAGCACGCGGGTGCTGGACTCAAGCCGTCGGTGCTTGCCGCCGTGACGGCCCACCGCAAGGAGCTGCTACCCGCGCCAGACGCCCGCTGATTGCCCGCGCCCGCGATCGCCACCCGGGCGACCGCCGCCACCGTGCCGGGGGCGATTGCCACCGAAGGAACGACGCGGCCGGTCGGCCACCGGGCCTGGCGTGGCAGTGGCACCCGCCGCCGCGAAGGGGTGGTTCTCGTCCACCGTGATCTTGATGCGCGTCAGGCGCTCGATGTCGCGCAACATCCCACGCTCGTCGCCGTCGCAGAACGACAGGGCAATCCCCGCCGCGCCGGCCCGGCCGGTGCGGCCGATGCGGTGAACGTAGCTTTCCGGCTCGTTGGGCAACTCGAAGTTGATGACGTGGCTGACGCCGTCGATGTCGATGCCGCGCGCCGCGATGTCGGTCGCCACCAGGACGCGCACGCGCCCGGCCTTGAACCCGTCAAGGGCTCGCTGCCGCGCGTTCTGCGACTTGTTGCCGTGGATCGCCTCGGCGTTGACGCCGGCGTCGTCGAGCTGTTCGGCCACGCGGTTGGCGCCGTGCTTGGTCCGGGTGAACACCAGCACCCGGCGCATCGCCGGATTTTGCAGCAACGATCGCAGCAGCTCGCGCTTGCGATCACGCGGCACGAACAGCACCGACTGCGCCACCGTCTCGGCCGTGGTGGCCACCGGCGTGACCGCGACCTTGATCGGATCGACCAGGATGCCCGCGGCAAGCTCGCCGATCGCCTGCGGCATCGTCGCCGAAAACAGGATGGTCTGGCGCTTGCGCGGCAACGCCGCCAGGATGCGGCGAATCGGCTGAATGAAGCCCATGTCGAGCATGCGGTCAGCCTCGTCGAGCACCAGCACTTCGAGCGCGTCGAAGCGCACGTGGCCCTGTTCCATCAGATCGATGAGCCGCCCGGGCGTGGCGACCAGCACGTCGATGCCACGGCGGAGCGACTGGACCTGCGGGCCCTGCGACACGCCCCCGAAGATCACGCTGCCGGTCACGCGCAGGTGACGGCCGTAGGTGGAAAAGCTGTCGCCGATCTGCACCGCCAGTTCGCGCGTTGGGGTCAAGATCAGCGCGCGCGGCCCCAGGCTGCCTGGACGGCGCGGGGCGCGGGCGAATCGATCGAGCATCGGCAGCGCGAATGCCGCCGTCTTGCCGGTGCCGGTTTGCGCGCAACCGAGCAGATCGCGGCGCGCCAGGATGTGTGGAATGCACTGGGCCTGAATTGGCGTCGGCGTGGTGTACCCCTCGCAGGCGACGGCCCGCTTGATGGGTTCAAGCAGCTCGAACGCGGCGAAACCCGAAACGGTCGGCGCGGCATCGGTCAGGAAATCGGTCGTGGCAATGGATGTCATGGGTGGTTCTTGGTCCTTCGGTGCCCCGGCGATCCTCGATTCGCGCCGCTCCCGCGCATGCGCGGGGCTGGTCGGTGGATCGTGTGGGGTTGGTGGCGGCTGTCCGTGCGAAACCGTGTTGCCAGCAACGCCGCCAAACCGGTCCTGGCGCCATCCGCATGGTTGCGGACGCAGGACGAAACCTAGTGTTGCGACAAGGAATGCGGCCAAAACGCCCCCAAGTCAAGGCGCCCAGCGAAAAAGGTCAGAACGCTTACTCCGACCCTTACGCCATCTTGGGCAAGACGGTGCTGTGATCGATGGCCGGGATCACGCGGCCGTCGCCGGTCGTGATCTTGCGCGTCTTGTCGTCGAATAGCAGCGTCAGCGACATGCGCTCCGACATTTCGGCCATGCACAGAATGGTGTGCGCGCGGATGGCAAGATCGACGTTGGTGACCGGCGCGGCACCGGAACGGATGCAGTCGAAGAAGTTCTTCTCGATCACCGGAACTGGGCTCGTGTAGCCGCCGGCTGGCGTCGTGAATTCCGCCGAATCGAGTTCCGCAAACGGGCGCTCCGGCTTGAACTCGGCCCGGCCGTCGGCGGTGTAGACGGTTCCCTTGCGTCCGCGGATCATCATGGGCAGGCCCTGCTCGTTGACGGTGCTGCCGGCAACGCAGAAGGTCAGGCCACTCGGCATCTCCGCCAGCAAATGCGTCGTGTCGCTGATTTCGCGATCAGTCGAGATCTTGCGCGTGCCGGTGCATGCCACGCGGCGCGGGAACTCGTTGTTGGTCGTTGCCAGCAGCAGCGGCAGGAAGATGTGCGGCAGCAGGTTCCCCAGGATGCCCGAGTTGTAAGCGTAGAATTTGTGCCAGCTAAAGAAGCGCTCCGGATTGAACGGCAGCTGCGGGGCCTTGCCCAGCCAGGTTTTCCAGTCCAGGTTCTGCTCGTTCGCTTCGGGCTCGATGGGGTAGGTCCACTCGCTGTTGTCCTTGTTGTTGCGGCAGTAGGCGCCCTGCGCCCAGACGAGCGGTCCCAGCTTCCCGGCGCGGATCCACTCGGCGATCTGCGCGTACCTCGGCTCGGTGCAGAACTGCGAGCCTATGCAATAGGTTTTCTTGGTCTTCTTCACCGTGTCGTGCAGGCGGAAACCCTCGTTGAGGTAGCGCGCCATGGGCTTCTCCCCGTAGACGTGTTTCCCGGATTCAAGCGCGTCGATCGCGACTGGCGCGTGCCAGTTGTCCACCGTCGACACCACCACGGCGTCGATGTCCTTGCGATCGATGACACGCCGGTAATCCCGCACCGCGTTCGCCTCGGTGACCCCGGTGGTCTCGCGCGCCTTGTCGAGCCGTCGCTGGTAAAGATCGCAGACGGCGGCCTGCACGATGTTGTTCTTCGCGGCGTATTTCTTCTGCTCCCTGATGTGTACCCCCCCCTGCGCGCCCGTGCCGACATAAGCGACGGCGATGCGGTCGTTGGCACCGATGATGCGCCCGTGAGAACTTGTACTCGCAGCGGCGAGCGCGCCTCGCGGCGTCAGCCAGTCGGCGGTGGCGGCGGTGGCGGTGGCGGCGGCGGCCTTGATGAAGGATCGGCGCGTGTCTCCTGGTTGCCCGGTGCGGCGAATTTTCATGCTCATGGGGCGCATGGTAGCGCGAAAAAGGGCAGAAGGGACCGACATTAGAACCGGGGCGGTTTCGCCCAAAGCTGGGAGGAGCCTTGGCCGACCCAGGCGATCGACCTAGACGCACCGCGCAGCCAGTCACGCGGCGCGGCGCTAACCCGGATCGTTGAGCCCATGGTCACAATGTGACAATGTGAGAGGACGATTAAGATTTTTCTTGACAGGGAGTAGACCGCTGGTCCAGCCTATATGAAGTCGGGTCACATCGTGGCGGGAGTAACCCGCGAGAACGCCGAGAGCGCGAGGAGAGGTTGGATGGCAACTTATCTACGTTTTGATGGCAGTGCGGGCACCGGTCGGATTCGCAGCACATGGTCGATGGGCCTGAGCCTGTTCGCCCTGGGCTGCACCGGTCAGATGTTAGACGGCGACGGCCTTACTGCGCCGAGATCCGGAGCGGGTGCTTCGGGAGCGCTCGGAGCGGGCGGTTCGGGACCGTCCGGGACAGGCCCCGTGGGCCCACCAATCGGGATGAACCCAGACGGTGTAGTCGCGCCTCCGCCTCCGCCGATCAGAGAATGTACGCTTGACCAGGGACCGGCCTCGGCGGACCCGCCGTTGCGCAAGCTGACGGCGAACCAGTTCCGCAACAGCGTGCGGGATATTGTCGCTTATGCGGTCAAAGATCCAAAGGTTGCCGCCGCGATCATGGCGGACCGGGACGTCGTGGCGAGTCTGGCAACCCTTCCAATAGATGCTCGCCCGCGTTGGAACCCGAACGAGTCGCGCGGCGACTTTCGTCGCATGGGCCAGAGCATTCAGGCCAAATGGGTAAGCGGGACCGCTGACGTTGCCGAGAAACTCGGCGCGGTTCTCGCGCAACCGGCGAACTTGAAGCTGATCGCGTCATGCACTGCCATGCCGACAGCCACGGCTGCCACGGCTGCCGCGTGCGTCGATAGCTTCATCAATACGTTTGGCGCCCGTGCATTGCGCCTCTCGCCGTTGCCCGACGACACGCGCGATTTCTATCGGAAGGTCTATGGCAATACGGCGGTGATCGATCAGGCAGCCTTTGCGGATCTGGCGGGTGCCTTCATCGGCGCACCTGAATTTGCATATATGGTAGAGCGCGGCAACACCGCTATCATCAAAGATCGCCCGGGCGTCTTCAGTTTGACTGGGCCCGAACTGGCTGGACGCCTGTCGTTCGGGTACTGGGATACGATTCCTGACGATGAGTTGTGGAGGAAAGCCACCTCCGGCGAGATCTTGAAGCCGGACAAGTACGCGGAGGAACTCAACAGGATAGTCGATGCTTTACCTGCACGCGCCGTGATGGACGAATTCTTCATGGAATGGTTGCAGCTCGATTTTTCGGTGCAGAGTGCGTTCGAGGCCATTAAAAGCAACCGCAGGTATCAGGTGATGCTCGGGGCAACGGGCTTGCGAGAGCTTCCCTCACGAACCGCGATAACCGACGAGACGCTCGATTTCGCGCGTTATGTGACGTGGATCAAAATGGGAACTTTCGACGATTTGCTGACCAGCGATGCAGCGGCCATTCGTGATCCGGCTGCGGCGAAGTTCTACGGATTGGCGGCGACTTGGGACGGGAAGAACGCGCCTCCAATGTTCCCGGTGGGGACGCGTCCGGGTTTTCTGACGCGACCAGGCATGTTGGCCAAGGACGCGTCTGCGGGGATGATGACGAACGACCAAGACACGAAGACGCATCCGATTCTGCGCGGGGCTTTCATACGCCGGAACATTTTGTGTGACGTGCTCCCGCCGCCGCCCCCCAACGTCGATGATGATACCAACAAGATTCGCATGAGTAAGGACTTTCCGACCACCGTCAGCAACCGCGAGCAGTGGCGATATCTCACCGAGGGGACCGTGGCCGAGCCCAGGGTTGCGTGCATCGGCTGTCACCAGGCACTCATGAATCAACTGGGATTCGCCATGGAGGGCTTCGACACGCTCGGGCGGGTACGCAAGGAAGAGACGATATTCTCG
>CAYSKR010000040.1:0-3900 GCA_964431675.1 uncultured Myxococcales bacterium | reverse complement strand
GGTTTCATGGCCGGCGCTGGGGATGAGCTGCATCAACCCCTGCGCGTTGGCGTAGGAAACCTCGTGCGGCGCGAATCCGGATTCCTTGCGCATGATCGAGTACACGAAGGTGTCGGGAACAGCGGCCGCGCGCGCATGTTCCTCGACCACGTTGCGAAAAGCGCGCGGATAGTTGGCCTGCCAGAAGACGCGCGCGTTGTCCTGGGGCTCCAGCGCCAGGGCCGTTGCACCCCACATTTCGGATAGCTCGCGCGCGCGGCGGAAGTTGCCGCTTTGGGAGTAGCGATCCAGCAGCAGCGCCAGCGACTGCTGGCCACCCAGGCGCTTGCGCAAGGTGGACTCTCCGCGCTGCAGCTCGATTCCGGCCTCGACGTCGAGCCCCGCCGCGACGAGAGCCTCGAACCTCTGCACCAGGGCGTGGTCTTCCGCCTGCGCCTCCGGCGGGGCAAGCGCCACCGATGAACGCGGCAGCCGCACCGGCTTGGACTCGCCCATGGTAAGAAGGCGCGCCTGCGCGGCCAGCCCGTAGTAGGTCAGCGGCCAGCGTGCGGCGACGTCCCGCATGGCCGCGCGCGCGACCTCTTTGTGGCCACCTTGATCCAGCATGCGGGCGCGCCAGTAGGCCGCGCGCCGGTGCGCGCCGGGATCATGCTTGCCCGCCAGGCGCTCGTAGGTGCCAAGCTCGCCGAGCGCACGGTCCGGCTCGCCCAGCAGGTGGTGCGCAAACGTCAGGAACCACGCGGCGTTCTGCGCCACGTCGCTTTTTGCAAAACGCGCGATCGTGGCGCGCAGGGCGGGCATCGATTCGCGGTAGCGGCCACGATTGAATTCCAGCCAGCCCGAAAGGTATTGCGCCACCGCGGCCCAGCGCGAGTGCGGGTACGTCTCGACCACCTTGCGGTAGCTGCTGATCGCCTCGTCGTCGCGATCGATGCGCGAAAGCGCCCGCGCGGCGTGAAAGGCGGCGAACGCGGCTGGTTCGCCGGTCAGGTGCGGGGCCGCGCCCAGCAGCAAGCGGAAGGCACCTTCGTAGTCGCGCCGCATGCGGTACTTCGCCATCCCGAGCGCCAGATCGGCTTCGGCGCGGAGGGGTTGCGGGAGGTCGCGGGGAAGTTTTTCCAGCTCGGCCGCCGCCGCTTCGTGGTCTTTTTGCTTGGCCAGGATTGCCGCGCGGCGCAAGATCTCGCGTGCGTCGGCCCGGCCCACCCCGGCATTGACGCCAGGTTCGCCAAACTTGGCTGCCAGCGCTGCCAGTGGATGGGCCGGAAAGTCGTTGCGCACGGCAGCGTACAGGCGTCGCGCTTCGGCCCCGGTCGCCAGTTGTGCCAGACGAAAGCGAGCGACCGCCCAGTCGGCACCGGGAACAGCTTTTTTCAGCAGCCCCTGATACGCTTTGCCCGCTTCCTTGCGCTTGCCGCCTGACCACAGTGCGTCGGCCGCGCGCCACGCGGCACCCGAGGCAAACCGCGACGAAGCAACCCTGGAGAGGGCCGTGAACAGCGCCGCCGCGCGGTCGTACTGACCTTCATAGAACGTACTTTCCGCCGCGAAATGCAGGACATAGTCGCGCACCAGCGGCAGCCGGTCATCGAGGTCGCGCAAATTGGCGCTGACGCCGGCGTAGTCTCCCGCGACAAAAGCGCGCTGAGCCATGGCCAGACGTCCGGTAGCCGATCCCGTTCCCGGTGCGGCTGCCATCAACCCCATCAGAAAAAAAACCAGACCCGCCATGTCGATCATCCACTATAAAGGCGGTTCGGGGAAACTTTGCGCGAGTTTGGCCGATAAGGCACTTCGGAGGTCATGCAGCCATGGGTAGCGTCAACAAAGTCATCTTACTGGGAAACCTCGGGGCCGACCCCGAACTGAAGTACACGCCATCGAACCGTCCGGTGTGCAACCTGCGCCTCGCGACCAACGAGGTCTTCAAGGACAAAAGCGGGCAGCGCCAGGAACGCACCGAGTGGCATCGCGTCACCGTCTGGGGCGACCAGGGCGAAAACTGTTCGAAATACCTGCAGAAAGGCCGCTCGGTCTACATCGAGGGCCGCCTGCAAACGCGATCCTACGACAAGGACGGGCAGAAGCACTACGCCACCGACGTGGTCGCTGATCGCGTCGTCTTTCTCGGCAGCGGTGAAGGCGGCGGCGGTGCCGGTGCCGGTGGTGGCCGTGGCAAGGGATCCTGGCCCGCGCGCGGCGAGGATGGCGGGGGCGACGCCCCGTCAGGCAGCAGCGAGCCCGGCGATGCCGGTCCGCCTCCCGGCGACGACGAAGTCCCGTTTTGAGCGGATGGAGTTGCGAGCAGCGCCTACGCCGCGACGCGGAGAATGGTCAGGCCGAGACGGCCTTCGTCCCAATCGGCTTCGACGCGACCCACGGTGGACTGGCCGACGTACTTCGCCGGCAGGGTGCTGGCCATGGGCAGCACCTCGGACAGCGGCAAGCTGGTGAACTTCACCGTGTTGGCGACGGCGTCGTGCAATGACAGGCTCGAGCCGGCCAGCGCGGTCGTCGATCCGGCCTTGGTGACCTTGCCGGTGGCGTCGAGCACGACGCCTGCTTCGCCGAGGCGGTAATTCCCGGGAGGGCACCCGGCGGCGGCGATTGCGTCGGTGACCAAGATCGAGCGCGCGAGGCCCTTGGTGCGGATCATCACCTTGACGGTCGTGGGCAACAGGTGATGACCATCGACGATGAAGCCGGCGCACAGCTCGTCTGCGGCAAGCTGCTCCCAGAACAGGCTGGGCTTGCGGGGGCCGACGTCACGCCCGAGTCCGTTGCCAAGGTGCGTGCTCATGGTGGCACCGGCCGAGATCGCGGCGCGGACCTGTTCGGGGGTCGCGGCGGAATGGCCGATCGCGACGCGCACACCCTGCGCAACCAGGTACTCGGTGAGCGGCAGCGCGCCGGGAACCTCGGGGGCTAAAGTCAACAGGACGACGTGGCCGCCGGCAGCCTCCTGGCGGCGACGAAAGTCGTCGATCGACGCCGGGACGACGTGGGCGCGCGGATGCGCTCCGCGGGGCCCATCTTCGGGCGAAATGTACGGGCCCTCCATGTGGATCCCGGCCATCGCGGCGTGCTTGCTGGCGGTGGCGAGGGTGCGCGCGCAGGCGTTGAAACGCTCGGGCGACGCGGTGATCACGGTTGGCAGAAAACGCGTCACGCCGGTCTTGCGCATCGCCCCGGCCGCGCGATCAAAGTCGTCGATGGTGAACGCCGGATCGTTGAAGTCCACGCCGCCGAAGCCGTTGACCTGCAGATCGAACAGGCCGGGAAACTCGACCTTCATGCCGGTACCTTGGCTGGTGCCAGATCTGCGAGCAGGGCTGGCAGCTTGCGGGCGAACTCACCCTTGGTCAGCACCCGGGTGCATCCGCCAGCTTTGGCCGCATCCATGACGTCGGTTTTTTCGTGGTCGATGAACCCGATGCATTCGCCCAGGTTGGCGAAGGCGGGGTCGCTCTTTTGCGCTTGCAGGGCACTGATTGCATCCATCACGCCGGGCAAACGCAAATCGACAATCATCATGCGCGCCCCACGGGCGGCCTCGACCAGGGCTGCGGGCGTCGGCGCGGCGGCGATCGTGACCCCAAGCTGCTTCGCGGTCTCGCGCAGCTTCGACGAGAACAGCATGTCTCGGATCAGGTAAACGACATCGGCCACAGCGTCCTCGGCGGGGAAGATTATGGTCCCGAGCACCCGGTTGGATGGTTACCGTTGCTCCCTTCCAGGCCTGGCGGGTTTCGCCAACGTTCCGTCGCCCGGGACCGCCTCTTATTTGGCACAAAGATGGCGGGCGCGCCAGCCCGAATCAGCGCAGGGGTGCTTAACACATGGCGGGTTGCGGGCGTCGCGAAGGGCGGTTTCGTTGCACCTACGGCAACCTACGAGCAG
>CAYSKR010000039.1:0-19666 GCA_964431675.1 uncultured Myxococcales bacterium | reverse complement strand
GCTGCGGCTGACAAATCGGGTGCGGAAGGCACGGACTGGGGGAGCAGGGAGGGTGCAGCAGCGCCATTGAGGGCAGCGGTACAGGCGGCTTTGAGATAGGCATAGAGGTCGCGCTGCTGGGTACGCAAGGTTGCCCGAACGATATCTGGGCAGTCGGGACTGGTGGGATTATGCACCGTGGTGGCAGACCAGGCGCGGGTGCCGCTGCAATGCCTCGCGGTGCCGACGCACTGTAGCGCTGTAGCGCGGACGTCAAGGCTTCTTGGCAACCGAGCTGAAACAGCTCTTCGCCCCCACCGCCCTACTCGTACTTGATCTCGGACGCGGTCAGCACGTGCTTGCCGGCTTCCTCGGCAACGGTCCCCTTGACGGTGGCCTTGACGGTCGAGCTGCAGACTTTGCTGTGGTTGCTCTTGGCGACGTCGTTTTGGGTCAGGTAGTACTTGGTGTCCTTGCCGTCCTTGGTCACCTTGAGAACGTTGCCGCACTTGTCCGCTTCGTTGAGCGTACACTTGGCGCACATCATTTCTCCGGCCAGCGTCAGATCCTTGCCGACGGCTGCGGGCTTGGCGGCTTCCTTGGGCGCGTCCTTGGTGACCTCTGCGGCGGGGGTGGCCTTTGCGGTCTTGTCACCCTTGTCACCCTTGTCGCCCTTGGCGCGCTTCCCGGCAGCGCTTGCGGTGGCCGCAGTGAAAGCGAAGAACATGGAAAACACGAGAGCGAGACGTTTGGCGTTGGCGTTCATTTGAATTCCTCCGTGGGTTTGGCGATCAGTCAGTCAGTCAGGCGGGCAGAGTAGCACGAAGCTTTTCACCGATCCGCCGGACATCCGCAAGAGTGGCGGCGTCGTCCGCAAGCAGTGGCACGCGCAACAGGGGAACGCGCTGGCCTTTCGCCTCCGTCGCCCGGGTCGCCATGCGGGTTTGCAGCTCGGCGATGGCCGCCTCGTGTGCTGCGGCCATCACGGCCAGGGTTTCGATCGCCACCGCAACGCCGCGCGCCGCGCCCGCGAGATTTTCCGGCGTCATCGCTGTGGCCACGGGCAGTCCGCCAAGCCGGCGCAGCAACTCTGCCTCCGACAGCAAAGCTGGCCGGTTGGCCACGCGGTTGACGATGAACGCATCCGTCGACACGCCCGCGGCGACCATGCGTTCTGCCAGGAACAGCGCTTCTGCGACTGCGGCGCGTTCGGGCGCGAGCACCACGAAACAACCGGCCGTGGGCTGCCGCAAGATCGCCTCGACGGCGAGCGCCCGCTCGCGGCAACCGGCCAGCACCGGGCGAAAGTCAGCCAGGAACGCCGCTACGTCGTCGAGGAACTGGCTGCCGACGATGCGGGCAAAGCGGCGCAGCATCAGTGGTCCGGCGGACCGCAGGCGCGACAGCGATAGCCGCCCACCCGTGGGCGGGGTCTGCATGAAGGCGAGTAGCGTGGGGCTACAAACCGCGTCGGCGATGCGGCGTGGGGCTGCAAGAAAGTCGAGCGCGTGCGCGGTCGGTGGCGTGTCGAGGACAATGAGCTCGAACGCTTCTCGTTGCAGCAATTCATGCAGCGCCAGCGTGGCGGCCATTTCACCTGACCCGGTCAGGCGCGTCGTGATTTCCAGGTAGATGGGGTTGTGCAGGATACGCTCCGACACCACCCGGTCCTTGACCGTGGCTTCCACCAGACGGCGGAATGCCTGTTCGGTGTCGATGCGCGCCGCAAAAAGTCCACCGGGTGCCGCGATCCCGAGTTGCGCATAGGCGCTCGCTCCGAGGTCCACCGGCTCGCCACCAAGGGTTGCAACGCCGAGCGCGTCGGCCAGGCGTGGTGCGGGGTCGATGGTACACACGAGGGTTCGTTTGCCACCTGCGGCCGCCGCCGCGCCGATGGCGGCAGCCATGGTCGTCTTGCCCACACCGCCCGGGCCGACGCAGATCAAGAGGCGCTTGTCGCGGATGAGTGCGTCCAGCATGGCGGGTGCCGCTCAGGCCTTGGCCACCGCGGATTGCCAGCGATGCAGTGTTTCGTCGCGGCGCGCTGCGGACAGGGCTGGCGTGAATCTGCTGAACTTGGTTGCAAAAGAAGGATCGTCGTCTTGCAGCGGCTGCATCCCTGCTCCCATGGCCGCAAGCCTCGCAGCGCCCATCGCCGTTGCTTCCAGTCCGGACGCGCGCAGAACGTCAACGCCGAGAAGATCGGCTTGCATCTGCATCAGCAGATCGTTGGCGGCCGCGCCGCCATCCACCTTGAGCGCCGCGATGGAGCGCCCCGAGTCTTGCTCCATCGCGCGGATGAGCTCGACGTTTTGCAGCGCCATGGCTTCAAGCGCGGCACGGGCGATGTGGGCCCGCGTGGTTCCCCGGGTGATGCCAGAGATGAGACCGCGCGCGTCGGGGCGCCAATGGGGGGCGCCTAGTCCCGCGAGCGCCGGGACGATCATGACGCCGCCTGAGTCGGGAACCTGCCTTGCCAGCGCCTGGATCTCGTCGGCCGTCGCAAAAAAGCCAAGGCCGTCACGCAACCATTGCACCAGCGCACCCGAAACGAAAGCGCTGCCTTCGAGCGCGTAGGCAACCGCTTCGCCAATTTCCCACGCCACGGTTGTCAGCAGACGTTGCTTCGAGATGGTCGGCTCCGCGCCGATGTTCATCAGCACGAACGAGCCCGTCCCGTAGGTACACTTGGCGTCGCCCGGCCGGACGCAGTCCTGGCCGTACAGCGCCGCCTGTTGATCCCCGATCATCGCGGTGATGGGGGTTCCGTCGCGCAAGCCATGGACGTCTTGCACGGTCGCCAATGAGCCCGCGCACGGCACGATCTGGGGCAGCACGGCACCAGGGACGCGGAACAGGCGGCACAGATCGTCGCTCCAGTCGAGGGTGCGCAGGTCGAGGAGCAACGTGCGCGACGCGTTCGATACGTCGGTGACATGCTGTTGGCCGGCCGAGAGCCGGTACACGAGGTAGCTGTCGATGGTTCCGAAGGCGATGTCGCCGCGATCGGCGCGGCTGCGCAGGCTGGGAATGTGATCCAGCAGCCAGGATATCTTGGTCGCGGAAAAGTAGGGATCGAGGACGAGGCCGGTGGCCGCCTGGATGCGCGGCTCCTTGCCGGCCTGGCGCAGCGCCTCGCACATGCATGCGGTGCGGCGATCCTGCCAGACGATCGCGGGTGCGACGGGCCTGCCGGTGGCGCGCTCCCACAGCACCGTCGTCTCGCGCTGGTTGGTGATCCCGATGGCGGCGATGTTGACCACACCCGCGTCGGCCAGGGCCTCATCGAGCGCATCGGTGAAGGAACGCCAGATCGCTTCGGGATCGTGTTCGACCTGCCCGGGCATCGGGAAGGACTGCGGAAACTCGCGCGCGCCGCGCCCCACGACGCGTCCCCGATCGTTGACCAGAAGCACCCTGGTGCTGGTGGTGCCCTGATCGATGGCACAGATGACGTTGGGGCTGTTTGTCCTCACGGCAGGAACCTCGACACGAATTGAGTCGCCGTCGCCGCCACTTCTTCGCGATCAACATCGATGGCGCACAGGTGGCCCGAGCGCGGCAAGCGGAGTTGTTCCACCTCGGCGCTGGGCAGGCTCGCTGCGAGCAGCATCGAGTTTGAAATCGGCACCGTGCGGTCCTTTTCGCCATGAACGATCAGGGTCGGCGCGTACACTGCCCCCAGGTCAGAGCAAACCATCGCGCCCAGATCGATGAGGCTCGCAACACCGGCGACGGGCAGGGCAGGGAGGCCGGGATTCATTCGCTTCATCTCGGCGTCGATGATGTCAAAGCCGCCCAGCTTCGGAATATGGCCAAACAGGGCGCGAGGCAAGCGGGAAAGCGCCCGCACGGCCGCAACCTGGATGCGCGGCAAGCGCAACGGAGCGGCGAGCACGACCAGCGCAGCGATTTGTTCCGGGAACATCTGCGCCAGGCGGAGTGCGAGGAGTCCACCCATCGAGAATCCCACCACCGCCAGCCGGTGTGAACCGCTTTCGGTGAGCAACCGGTCTCTGGCTGTGATCGCGGAGGCCAACCAGTCCTCGCAGCCGGTCTTGCCGAGAGCAGTCACCGTTGTGCCGTGCCCCGCGATGACCGGAGCGCTGACGGACAGTCCCGCTTTCGCCAGCGCCTCGCACACCGGAAGCACTTCGAACGGCGTCCCGGAAAAGCCGTGCAAACAAAGCACGGCGCGCCCGTCGCCACGCGAAAAGAACGCACTGGCGTCGCCGTTGCAAGCTCGGTGGGAACCGAGCGGATCTTTTCGAGCTGTTCGGTGGGAACCGAGCGGATCTTTTCGAGATGTGAAAATACGTGATACCGTAGTCCATTGGCGGGTTTTTGCCGAGAGCTATCGGCCGGGGGCCCGCAGACAATCATGCGACGAGTTTTGGTGGTCGATGACGAGGAGAACCTTCGTCACATGCTTCAGATCCTTCTGCGGCGGGAGGGCTATGAGCCCGTGGGCGCAGCCTCGGTCGACGCCGCGCTGGTGGAGCTTGAAAGCAGGCCTTACGACATCATTCTCACCGACTTGCGCATGCCCGGCCGCAGCGGTCTCGACCTGGTCGACGAGGTGCGCAAGCGTAAGCTCGACACGACGGTCGTCGTGATGACCGCGTACGGCAGCCGCGACGTGGCCATCGAGGCGATGAAACACGGTGCGTACGACTACCTGTCCAAGCCGTTCGAGGCCGAGGAAGTCGTGTTGCTGCTGCGCAAGGCCGAGGAACGCGAGCGGTTGTTTCGCGAGAACCGATCGCTGGCTGCGCAGGTGCAGTCGCGCGGCGCCGACCCCGAGACGGGGCTGGGCGAGATGGTGGGCAAGGGTGCCCGCATGACCGAGTTGTTTCGCACCGTACGGAAAATCGCCGAATTCAAGACCACCGCGCTGTTGCTGGGCGAATCGGGCACCGGCAAGGAGCTGGTCGCCCGGGCGATTCACCGGCTGTCGCCGCGCAGCTCGGGTCCGTTCGTGGCGGTCAACTGCGGCGCGATTCCCGGATCGTTGCTTGAATCAGAGCTGTTCGGCCACCGGCGGGGTGCCTTCACGGACGCGACACGCGACCGCCGCGGCTTGTTCGAAGAGGCGACGGGCGGCACCTTGTTTCTCGACGAAATCGGAGAGTTGCCGCTGGCGTTGCAGGTCAAGTTGCTGCGGGCGTTGCAAGAAGAGGAGATCCGTCGCCTGGGCGACACCCAGGACATCAAGGTGGATGTTCGGGTGGTGGCGGCGACCGCGCGTGATTTGCAGGCCGAGGTGGGGCGGGGCGCGTTTCGCGAGGATCTGTTCTATCGGCTCAACGTCCTTTCCTTGCAGCTACCGGCGCTTCGGGATCGCCGTGAGGACATCCCGTTGCTGACCGAACACTTTGTGTCGCGGATGAACGCGCGCATGGGCCTGTCCATTGCGGGGATCGCGCCCGACGCCATGCGCATTCTCATGGACTATTCGTGGCCCGGCAATGTGCGCGAGCTCGAGAACACGGTGGAGCGCGCGATGGTGCTTTGCGAGGGGGCGCAGATTGACGTGCTGAGCCTTCCAGATCGCCTGCGTGCGGGGATCGGTGCGATTTCGAAAAGCGCCGTGTCGGCTGACGCTGACGCTGACGCTGACGGAGAGAACCTATCTATTAAGCAGGCGTCGCGGCGCGCCGAAGATGACTTGATCCGGAGAGCGCTGCTCAGGACCGGTGGAAATCGCACAAAGGCAGCGGAATTATTGGAGATTAGCCACCGGGCTCTGCTCTACAAGATCAAGGAATACGGCATCGCGGCGGTGCGACACGCCGCCTTGCAGCCAGTCCCGATGGGGTCGGTCGGCTCAATTGGGTCGCCCGGTGGGAAAGCTGGGCAATGAAATGTGCATTTTTTTGACTCCGCACGCCAGGCTCCTACAATGTAGGTGTATATGAGTAAAAAGATGATTTCGATGGAGGCGCAGTAAATGCAGAAAAACTGCATCGGCCTCGATATTGGGTCGAGCTCCGTCAAGTGCGTCCAGCTCAAGGAGACCGGCAAGGGCCTGCAGCTCGTCAACTTTGGCATCGAGGCGCTGCCGCTCCAGACCATCGTTGACGGTGCGATCATGAATCAGGCGGCGCTCGTTGATGCGGTTCGCAACCTGCGTGCGACGCTGCGGCTGGGCAACAGCGATGTGGCCACGGCGATTTCGGGCCATTCGGTCATCATCAAGAAGATCAAGGTTCCCGAGATGACGCGGGAGGAACTCGACGAACAGATCCCCTGGGAAGCCGAGCATCACATCCCGTTTTCCAAGGATGACGTCGACATCGATCATCAACTGGTGAACGCCGACGCCGGCAATGGCCAGATGGAACTCATTCTGGTCGCGGCGAAGAAGGAAGTCGTGTCCGATTACATGTCGATCATCCGGGAAGCAAAGATGCAGCCGACGGTGGTCGATCTCGCGGTATTCACGATTCAGAACGCTTTCGAGATCAATTACTCGGCGTCGCCGGAAGAAGTCATCGCGCTGATCAACGTCGGCGCTCAACTGGCCACGATCAACATCATCCAGGGCGGCACGAGCGCCTTCACCCGTGACGTGGCGGTGGGCGGCAATGCCATCACCGAGGAGATCCAGAAGCGTCTCAACGTGGGTGAGGACGAGGCCGAGGCGTGGAAAATCGGATCCTCCACCGAGGAGGCCGGCGAGGTTATTCCCCAGGAGGTCCAGGCGGTCATCGCCGAGGTGGCTGCGGACGTGGCCGGGAAATTCCAGCGCTCGCTCGACTTCTACCTGGCGTCGACCACCGACGCGAGTTTGACGCGGATTTATCTTTGCGGCGGCACGGCCAAGGTCCCGTCGCTGCAAAAAGCGCTCGAGGAACGCGCGCGCGCGCCGGTTGAGGTGATGGATCCGTTCCGGCGCATCATCATCGACGAAGGCAAATTCGATACGGCGTTCTTGCGCCAGCACGCGGCGGAAGCAGCGGTGGCGGTGGGTCTGGCGTTGCGCCGGACGGGGGACAACTGCGAATGATTCGCATCAATCTACTGCCGGTCAAGAAGGGCAAGCGCCGCGAGGCCGGGCAACGCCAACTTCTTTACATGGGCATGGGGCTGCTGGTCGGCATCGGAAGCATCGTGTTCGTGTACATCAACAGTTCCAATGAGCGCGATGAACTGATCCGGCAAAACAAGGTTATTGCAGGCGACATCGAGCGTTTGAAGGCGGAGCTTGGCGACTACGACAAGGTCAAGGCGCAACGTGAGGAATTGCTGCGGCAGAAGAAGAGCATTCAGGCGCTCGAGGCCGGGCGCAACGGTCCAGTTTATCTGCTGCGGGAAATATCGGAGATCATCACCCCGGGCAAGGGGCCAACTTTCGACCGGGTCACCTACGAAGAGAATCTGCGGCGCGATCCCAACGTCGGCTTCAACGCCAACTGGGACACCAAGCGCATCTGGCTCGACAGCTACGAGGAGGAACAGAAGAAGATCAAGATCAGAGGTGCGGCCAAGTCGCCCGAGGACGTGGCCGAGTTTCTCAAGCGGCTGAACTCGTCCGTGTTCTTCTCGGACGTTGCGCTCGAAAACACGCAGGCGGCCATCCCTGCGGGCAACAACCACGTCAAGTACACCAACTTTTCGTTCGCCGCGACGGTGAACTACTGACATGAACAACTTTCTTGATCGGCTGCTGAAGCTCAAGGCCATCGCCAAGATTGGCATCACGATCGGATTGGTCGCGATCATCTGGGGCCTGTTCTATTTCCTGGTCTTGGCGGATCTCACCGATGAGATCAGCGCCAGCAAGAGCCAGCATGGAGTGCTGGAGATCGAGCGCTCGACCTACCAGAAACGCAAGGTCGAATATCTGGCGTATCGCAACGAGCTGACCCAGCTCCAGGAAGAGCAGCGGGAACAGCTCAAGGTTTTGCCCCGGAAGCCCGAGGTTCCGTCGTTTTTGTCGGCATTTCAGGAACAGCTAGAGTTGGCGGGCCTCGAGTCGCAGACCTTCACCCCCGAGGCGGAACAACCGGAGGAATTGTTCGTGCGCATCCCCATCAAGATGGAGGTGCGCGGCACCTACCACGCGATCACCAAGTTCTTTCGCAACGCAAGCCAGATGCGCCGGATCGTGAACGTCGAAAACTTGTCGCTCCAGCCCGAGCGGACCGTGGCCGACCTCGAGACCGGGACGGCATCGAAGATCAAGGCACGTTTCCTTGTCGTTATCTTTCGCTTCCAGGATCAACCCGGCGGCGGTGGCGGGATGGGAACGGGCGGACTGCCGACCGGTCCGCCGCCGGCGGCTCCCGCAGGTGCAAAAGGTGAAAACAGCTCGCGCGGGCACGGGGGTGGGGCATGACGACGCGCGTCCGGCAGCGCACCGCGTACGCGGTGGCGGTCTTTTTCCGTGTGTCCGTTGGCCTCGTTGGCCTCGCGTCGTTTGCCCACGGCGACGAACCTGCCAAGGCGCTGACCGTGACGCCGCACCTCGATCTGTTGAAGGACGCCGTCAAAGGCACTGCTGCGGAGATCAAGGACAATGCGGTCGGTGCGGTCAAGGCGGCCGTGGGGACTGCGCCCGGGGCGAAACCACCGGCTGCGTCCGCTGCCGCGCCCGTCAATGATCCGGCCGCCCGCATGGCGCTGTTGCGCAAGAAGACTCTGCGGGAAGAGGACTTTATCGAACACGACGAAACCAACCGCGATCCATTCAAGTCTTTCCTCCGGATCTTCGTCGAGAAGAGCACCTCCACCAAGCGCGTCGTGCCGGCCATCTTCGACAAGTTTGCCCTCGAGGAGCTGACCCTCATCGCCATCATTTCCGGGGACGCCAACCCGAGAGCGATGTTTCGCGATCCGAGTGGTCTTGGTCAGACGATCAAGCGCGGCGACTACCTGTCCAAGATTGGGGCCCGCATCACCAAGATTCTTTCGGATCGAGTGGTGCTGGAACTTGCCGAGATTACCCCCAGCGGCGAAACCAAGCCGATTGAGAAAGCGATTCTCGTGAACCCAGAGGGAGCACAGAAATGAAACGGAAGACCATCCATGGGGGCGTGCCGTTCTGGATTGCCGCCCTTGCGCTGTTCGTCGGCCTGCCTCACCTTCGCGCTGCAACGGCCACCAGCGCGGGCCACGTGCAGATTTCTGGCATCACGGTTTCCGAAAACGAAGGCAACACATCGGTGCGTGTGCGGGCATCCCGAAAGGCGACTTTCTCGACGTGGAAGATCGAGCAGCCAGACCGGGTGGTCGTCGACGTGAGCGGTGCCATGCTGGGCGACGTTGACGTGCCCTTCGATGCGGGCACGTTTGCCGTCGGTGCGGTGAGCGCCAGTTCACTCTCGGGCGATGGTGGCCGACATTTGCGCATCGTTTTGACCTTGCGCCAACCGTCCGACTACAAGATTGAAGCGGATGGCAACGACGTGATCGTGCGGGTGCAGCCGTATGCGAAACCGGCGGGGCACGAAGAACGACGCAAGGCCGAGGCCGCAGCAGAAGAGCGAGCGAAAAACGAGCGCCAGGGCGCTGTGTCGCTGGCCAGGGCGGCAGCAGCCGAGGTCGCGCGGGCAGAACAGGGCAAGCGTGAATTGTCAGATCTTCGGATCGCGCTTGAGGCGCGTGCCGCCGCGCTGCTCAAGGCGGAACAGGAGCTGAAGAAGGCGCGTGCAGGGGCGGACGAGGTGCATTCGCGCGCTCTCGCGGCCGAGCGTCGCGCCGAAACTTCCCGCTTGCGCGAAGAAGAACGCGGCAACGCGGTTCGCGACGCCGAAGCGCAGGTGGAGGCGCGCCGTCGCATGGTTGAAAGCAAGCTGGGCGTCCAGGAGGATCAGCAGCGCAAGCTCGTGGCTGCGCAACGGGCGGTGGCCGAGCGGGAGGTAGCAGTGCGGACGGCCGCAGGGGATCTTGCGGATCTGGTGGCGAGCCGGGTCGCAGCGGTGGCCGAACGGGCCAAGATCGAGTCCGAGCGTGCGGCGCTGGCCAATGAGGTCGCGCGTCTGCAGGCCGCCCGAGCGGTCGCCATGGCAAGTCCGATCATCCGTGCGCCCGCGCTCGCGCCCGCGCCTGCACCCGCACCCGCACCCGCGCCCGCGTTGGCACCCGCGCCCGCGTTCGGTGCGGCACCTGAGCCTGATCGCGCAGCGGTCCGGCCAGTCGCGCCCAGCGCTGCTCTATCGGCAACTCGCCGACCGACGAGCATCACCATCAGCGTTCCATCCCGGGTGCAGCAAGTCGGCTTTGTCGATGAGCCCTCGCGGTCCACGGTCATCATCGATCTCGACGAGCCAGCGCCATTTGCGATCGAGCGCACGGCCGCGCGACGGGTGACGCTGCATCTTGGCCACGCCGACTTGCCCAGGGGCCTCGAGCGTAGCCTGGACGCGTCCGAGTACTTGGGGCCGGTGCGATTCATCAGCACCTACCGCGATCCGTCCCTTCGGGGCGCGGTGCGGGTCGATGTCGAGTTGGCTGAGGACGTGCCTTCCAGGGTGCGTCAGGATGGAGCGCGCCTGTACTGGGACTTTCAGAAGACCGCGGCTGGGCCTTCAAGGCCACGTGCGGACTTGGGTGCGCGATCGTTGGATCTTCGGCACGTTTTTCTCCCGGCACCAACGCTTGCAGGTTTCCGCGCGGGTCCGCTCGCGGTGCTGGCCGCCCAGGGCACGACCGCGCAGTCCCTGGGTGGGGGCATGGCCCCGTCCGCGCAGAACACCCAGAACATCATGAAAAAGCGCTACACCGGCCGGCGCATCGACCTCGATTTCAAGGGCGCTGACATTCACAACATCCTGCGCCTTCTGTCGGACGTTGGCGGCGTCAACATCGTCCTGTCCGATGACGTCAAGGGCGAGGTCACGATCAAGATGAAGGATGTCCCCTGGGACCAGGCGCTCGACGTGGTTCTTCGCGCCAAGCTCCTCGGTGCCGCGCGCGAGGGCAACCTGATTCGCGTGGCTCCGCTCACCGTGCTCGAAAAAGAGCTGGAGCAGGAGATCGCGCGCCAGAAGCAGATCACCGATGTTTTGCCCACGGAGACTCGACTGATCGGTGTTTCCTACGCCGAGGCCAGACTTCTGGTGGATCGCGCCAAGGATCTGCTTTCTCCCCGCGGCAAGATCTCGGTTGACGAGCGCACCAACAACCTCATCGTTTCGGACGTGGCGAAGAACCTCGCCCTCATTGAAGAACTGGTGCGAAACCTCGACACCCAGACGTCGCAGGTGGTGATCGAAGCCCGCATCGTGGAGGCCCGCTCGACCTTCGTGCGTCAGCTCGGCATTCAGTGGGGCGGCACCGCGTTCACCGATCAAGCCCACGGCAATCCGACCGGGCTGGCCTTCCCCTACAACGTCGGCATCGGTGGTGGCGCGACCGAAGGAGTAGCGGCCACCGCCGGCCTGGTTCCGTCGCCGCGTTCCGGCACGCCGGTGGCCAACCCGAACTTTGCAGTCAATCTTCCCGCGCCCGTCGGTACCGGAAGCGGTGCTGCCATTGCGGCAACCTTCGGTTCGGTGGCAGGCGCGTTCAACTTGAACCTGCGCCTTAGCGCCAATGAGAGCACTGGTCAGGTGCGCATCCTGTCATCGCCTCGCATCTCGACCATGGACAACGTCGAGGCGTCCATCGAACAGGGCGTCTCGATTCCCATCTCGGTGGTCAGTGCCCAGGGTGTCCAGACCGTGTTCGTCGATGCCAAGATCAACTTGACCGTCAAGCCTCACGTCACCAACGAGGGGACCGTGATCATGAACATCAACGTCTCGCGCAACGAGCCCGACTTTGCCAACACCGGGGCCCGTGGCGATCCCACGATCGTCAAGAAAGAGGCCAGGACGGTCATGCTGGTGCGCGACGGTGACACTGCGGTGATCGGCGGCATATACACCAGGAACTCCGGCCTGAGCTTCAAGAAGGTTCCGTTCATGGCGGATATTCCGCTGATTGGTGTCTTGTTCCGCAATCGGTCGGAAAACGACGACCGCGCGGAATTCCTTGTGTTCATCACTCCGCGCATCGCCAACCGGGCGCGCGCGCTTGGACAATGACTCATGACGCGCGCCCCATCATCCTTGTCGGATTTCCTGGCACCGGGAAGACGAGCGTTGGGCAGGTCTTGGCCCAGCAACTTGGCCGACCGTTCATTGATCTTGACCAGAAGATTGAAACGGAGCAGGGGATGACGGTCGCGGAAATTTTTTCTACGTCGGGCGAGCTCGTCTTTCGCCAGCATGAGGTGTCGGCGCTGCAAAGCGCGCTGGCGGTGGAGTGCGCCGTGATCGCGACCGGGGGGGGCGCGGCGTGCCGCCAGGAGAACCTGAACGCCATGCTGGCGGCGGGTCACGTGGTGGCTCTGGAGGCACCGGTCGACGAGTCGCTCCGGCGGATTGGTCGGGCTTCGGGCCGACCTCTGCTGGACGGGGCGGAGGACGATCCGCAGGCACGGATGGCGGCGCTCCTACGAGATAGGCAGCGTTTCTATCGGCAGGCCCACGTCTGCGTTTCGACCGCAGGAAAAACGGTCGAAGGCGTCGCGGCGGAGGTGTTGCGTGTCCTGGCCAGAACCAGAAGAAGAGGAGAAGAGTGAAATGCGCATGAATCTGTCGCTCACCGCAAGTTTCGTTGCAGCCACCGGCATGCTGTGTGGTTGCGTGGACATCGGCAGTCCCTTGATCATTTTGCAGGCGCAGGTGCCGGACATCGACAAAGGTGCCTGCGTTGTTCCCGTCGCCAAGTCGGCTCTCCGTCGAACCGAGGGTGTTCTGGACGTCGCGCTGGATCGCCCCCGCGAGTATGTCCTGTTCCCGCTGCTGTCGAACCGCCTCCCGGTGGCCAAGGGGCTGGACGGCATCGAGCCAAACCGCATCACGATCGAGGGCTTCGAAGTCACGATTGAAGCTCCTCCTGGAATCGTTGTTCCCTGGCCACCCGGGTGTCTGCCAGAGTTTCGCTGGGATGTTCCGCAAATGCTCAACCCGCTCGAGGAGGCGGGCATGAGCGTTCAGGTCATGCGGGCGTGCGACGTAACAACCATCCGCACCATGTTTATGTCCGGCAAGTTGCCCACCTCATTTGGGGAGCAGGTGCGCTTCAGGGCCAAGGTGCGCGCTCGGGCCAGGCACGGAGGATCCGCCCTATTGTCCGATCCGTTCATCTTTCCGATCCGCGTCTGTTACGGATGTCTGCAGACCGGGTACCTGGGCCCATTTGCGGGTTTCAACTTTCCCAAGGTTCCACCGTGCGACAAGCTGGCCGAAAACCCGTACGCCGGGAACCCGTGCAACACCGCCCAGGATTCCGGCCCGGTGTTGTGCTGTGCGCTGGACGCCCAAGGCGTCAGCCTCGAGTGTCCGGGCCAGCCGCGCGCCGTGAAGCCTCCACCCGCGCCGTAGTTCGAAGGCGCAAGATCGTTGACACCCCCGCTTGCCCCCGCATAGAAGACTGGATCCATGTTTCGCGAGCAGATCCAGGCGGTGGTCGACAAGATCGACGGTGGGGTGGCGGGCATCCTGATGGGCTTTGATGGGATCTCGGTCGACGCATACACCAAGGCCGGTGCCGTCGCCGACATTCAGACCATCGGGATGGAGCTTGCCCATGTGATCGGGCAGTTGCGGCGCGCGGTCGAAACCATGAACACGGGAAAACTCCGGGAAACCACCGTCAGGGCGGACGGACTGACGGTCCTGGTGGCGCCGCTGAATGACGAGTACTTCATCGCCCTGGCCGTGGAGCCTCAGGGTAACTTTGGCAAGGCAAGGTATCTGTTGCGCCTTTTGGCCCCGCAACTGCTACGGGATCTCTGATATGGCACGGATCAAGAAGACCAAACCAGCCGCGGGTGGCCCGGCAATTAGAGCGTCGGCGGGCGAAATCGACTTTGACCAGGTGAGGGAACTGGCCCGCATCGCCGTCGAGTTGGACCTCGTCGAGGTGGAGGCCGACGGGGCAGGGCGCGTGCGCGTGCGGCGAGCCGACGGCCACGGGCCCGCGCATTCGATCGATCCGGCGATGACGTCTTTTGGGCTCGGCGCGATTCCCCTGCGGCAGGCCGCGTCGGCGCTCAAGGGGGCAGCGCCGGTTGATCAGGGCGTGGTCATATCGTCCCCGTTTGTCGGCACGTTCTATCGATCGCCTTCGCCCGAGGCCAAGTCCTTCGTCGATGTTGGGCAGTCGATCAAGAAGGGGCAGGTCGTCTGCATCGTCGAGGCGATGAAGTTGATGAACGAGATCGAGTCCGAGTCCGACGGAAAGGTCATGGAAATTCTCGCCAAGAATGGAGATCACGTCGAGTACGGCCAGGCCTTGCTCCGCCTGGCACCCTCCTAGCGCCAGCGCCGGGAATCCTCTTTCACCGCAGAACCCACCGCGTTGTTCAAGAAAGTCCTCATCGCCAACCGGGGCGAAATCGCCCTGCGCGTCATCCGGGCATGCCGCGAGATGGGCATTCGCTCGGTGGCCGTGCATTCGACCGCCGACGCAGACTCACTGCATGTTCGGTTCGCGGACGAGAAAGTCTGCATCGGTCCGCCTCCGAGCAAACAGAGTTACTTGTTGTTCCCCGCGCTCATCAGCGCGGCCGAGGTCAGCGGAGCCGATGCCATTCATCCGGGGTACGGGTTCTTGTCGGAAAACGCAGCATTCGCCGAGGTGGTCGAAAAGTGCGGCTTGCACTGGATCGGACCGCAGCCCGCCGTGATGCGATTGATGGGTGACAAGGTGTCCGCTCGCGCCGCCATGACCAAAGCGGGGGTGCCCGTGCTGCCCGGCACCGGGGTGATCGAGAGCCTCGCCGAGGCCGAGGCAGCGGTCGAGCGCATCGGCCTGCCGGTGATCATCAAGGCGTCGGGTGGTGGGGGGGGCCGGGGAATGAAGATCGTCGAGGATCGCAGTCGGCTGCAGGCTCAGCTTGACGCGGCCCGTTCGGAGGCGCAGTCGGGCTTCGGCAACCCCGCAGTGTACCTTGAACGATACGTCAGCAAACCGAGGCACATCGAGGTTCAGGTGGTCGGCGACGGCCAGCACGCGGTGGCCGTGGGTGAGCGCGAGTGTTCCATTCAGCGGCGTCATCAGAAGCTGGTCGAGGAAGCTCCCTCTGTCGCTCTTGACGACGAGCGGCGGACAGTGCTGCTGCAGATCGCGCGCAAGGCGGCAGAGTCGATCGGCTACAAGACGGTGGGCACCCTCGAGTTCCTCCTCGACGAGCGCAAAGACTTCTACTTCATGGAGATGAACACCCGCATCCAGGTCGAGCACACGGTCACCGAGGAAGTCTTCGGCGTCGACCTCGTGCGCGAGCAGATTCGCATTGCCGCCGGCGACGCGATGCGGCTGCCTGCCAACCTGCGCCCGCGCGGTCACGCCATCGAAGTTCGCATCAACGCCGAGGATCCAGTGACGTTCGCCCCTTGCCCGGGCCTCATCACCGCGCTCAATCTGCCAGGCGGTCTGGGCGTTCGCGTGGATACGCACATCTATGCACACTACCGTGTTCCGTCGCACTACGACTCGTTGCTGGCGAAGCTCATTGTTCGCGCCGACACGCGCCCGGCGGCGATCGCCCGCCTGCGCTGGGCACTCGACGAATTCGTGGTCGAGGGCATCAAGACCAACGTCGATTTTCACAAACGCCTGATCCAGCACCCGGACTTCATCGCCGGGCGCCTGGACACGCACCTCGTCGAGCGGATGTGATGCGGCGATGCCGTGGGGGAGGCGGCTCGCGCATGGGGCGCACCTTTACAGCATTGGCATTCGCGGTAAGACTCGTAAGGTTTCAGGTTTGCCACCGTGGTTACTAAGAAAGATAAGTTTCTCGCCGCGGCACAGAAGCTTCTCGAAAGAGGGAGCCTCGACAAGGCGCTCGTCGAACTCCAGAAGGCGGTGGCCGAGGATCCCAAAGACACGCGCATCTGGCTGCGCATTGCCGAACTTCACGTCAAGCGCAACGACAACGAGCAGGCGTCGGAGGTTTACCGCAAGACGGCCGACCTGTACGTCGAGCAGGGGTTCTTTCAGCGCGCGGTCGCGGTCTACAAGAACATCCTGAAGCTGTCGCCCGGTTTCATCGAGGGGCATTTCAAGCTCGCCGAGATCTACAAGCAACTCGGCCTCTTGTCGGACGCGGTGGGCCAGTTCGAGCAGGCGGCGGCCGCGCTGCAGAAGGCGGGTCGCACCAAGGAAGCGGTGTCCGCGCTGCGGCAGATAGTCGACATGAATCCCGATCATCTGGTGGCCCGAATTAAGCTGGCCGAGGCGTGTTCGCTCGCCGGGCAGGTGGACGAAGCGATCGCGGAGTTTGAGCACGCGGCCTCCCAGCTTGATGCACAGGGACGAACCGAGGAATGCCTGCGGGTTTCCGAGCGGCTGTTGTTTCACCAGCCAGAAAATATCGATCTGGCCAAGGACATGGCCCGCCGCTACATCGAACAGAACACGGCCCGCTTTGCCCTGGCGAAGCTGCAGCCGTGCTTCAAGGCAAATCCGCACGACGTCGAGGTGCTGGAACTCCTGGCGCAGGCTTTCGAGCAACTCGGACAGATTCCCAAGGCGGTTTCGGTGCTCAATGAACTGGCCCGGGTCTACGCCGAGCTGGGCAGGAACCTCGATCGCAACCTGTGCATCGGGCGCGCGTTGGCGCTTGACCCGAAGGATGCGGATGCCCGCGAGGCGTTGGCGCACGAAAGCTTCGAGGGTGCGTCGGCGGCGACCTCCTCGCCGCCACCATCCGCGGCGTTCTTGTCGGCAGCCGCAGTCGGGGACGACTTTTCGAATGAGGGCGGCACCCAGGCTACGCCACCGCCACGCATGATGCAGTCACCCGTCGCTGGGGCGGCAGCGCCCAAGAAACCGACTTCGATCACCTTCTCGTCGATGATGAATCCGCAGGGTCCGGTGCAAGAGCCGAGCGGGCCCGTGCCCGCACCTCCGTCGGGCCAGACCATGGCGGAACGGGTGGCGGCGGTGGCCATGCTCGATCAAAGCGATGAGGAGGCGGACGCCCTGGCGCAGCGGATCATTTCGGAAGCCGACACGTTCGTGAAGTATGGGCTCGTGCAACGCGCCGTGGACCACCTCCGCCGGGTGTTTGATTTCCTGCCGGCGCACGAGCTCGCGCGTGAGCGGCTCGCGCTTGCCCTGCGGCAACTCGGGCGCGCTTCCGAGGCCGTGGTTGAGTTCGAGACCCTCTCCGAGCAAGTGCTGGCGGTGCGCAAGCAGGATGCGATCCGTTTCGCGGGTCAAGCGCTGGCGCTGGACCCAAACTCCCGCCGGGCGCGCCAAGTGATCGAGGTGGCCTCGCGCCAGCCTGCGACACCGCCGTCGCCCGCACCCGCGCCTGCGGTCGGCGTCAGGGTGTCGGGCCCGGTCGCCGCTGTCCTGCCCGACGAGAGCGCGCCCATCCTGGAAATATCTGACTCGTTCGCGACCGCGGAGACCGCGATGGTCGATGTGGAACTTGAAGCCGAGGTTGGGCTCAACGACTTTGGTGAGGATCCGCGACCCCGCGCTCCGCCGCCCGTCGCTTTCATGCCCGGCGTCGCACGGCCCCCGGGTGTCGGCGCGTCCGTCCAGACGGACGTCAAGACGCCTTCGCCGGAGGCGCTCGCTGACATCGATCAGGTCGATTTCTTTTTGGAGCAAGGGATCACGACCGAGGCCCGGGTGCTGCTTGAAGAGCTGGTCGTGCGGCTCGGCCCGCATCCGCTTCTTCAGGAGCGGCTTGACCGGGCTGCGGGGCGCCCTCGCGGTGCCCCCGCAGACGTTGCCACCGACCCCAGCGCTGCCGGATCGGTGCCGGACTCGCTGCTCGCGGCAGAGGTCGAGTTCGGGTCGATGCCAACGAGGGCAGTGCCAGCGGCGGGCCCGCGGGGCGCGCCGAGCGCCGGAGTTGCTGCTCCCCGGGCGGTGGTGGTTGGCGGCAACGCTGACCTCGACACCCACTCCGACCTCGGCATCGCTTACAAGGACATGGGGTTGCTGGACGCTGCGATCAAGGAATTCGCCATGCTTGAGCAGGATCCCAGGCGCGAGGTGTTTGCGCTTACCATGATCGGCGAATGCCATGAGAGCAAGGGCACGCCAGCCGAGGCAGTCGTGTACTACAAGAAGGGCCTGCACTGCCCCCGAGTCACGGACGAGGAATCGACGCAGCTATACTACCATATGGGTGCGGTGTTCGAGACGCTGGGCGACCGGAAAGAGGCGCTTTACTTCTTTGAAAAAGTGGCAAAGCGCGCTCCGGCATTTCGCGACGTGGAGTCCCGCATTTCCCAGTTGCGGGGCACCGCACATTGAGCGCGCCAACTTGTGACGACGTCGGGCAGTACTTGCAGCAGTTGCAAGATCGGATCGTGGCCGCGCTCGAGCGCGTGGATGGCTCCGCGTTTCGCACCGACGCCTGGACCAGGGCGGGCGGTGGCGGTGGCCGGACGTGCGTGCTTGCTGGCGGCGGCGTGTTCGAAAAAGCCGGCGTGAACTACTCGGACGTCCACGGGGAACTGGCCGACGCGCTTGCCGCAAGCCTCCCCGGATCGGGCCCGCGTTTTCGCGCCGTGGGAATCTCCCTGGTGCTGCATCCGGCAAACCCGCACGTTCCGACGGTGCATGCCAATTTTCGCCGCATCGAACGTGGCACGGCAGCGTGGTTCGGCGGCGGGGCTGACTTGACGCCCTATTACCTGCGCGACGAGGACGCAGTCCATTTTCACCGCGTGCTGCGACAGGCATGCGACGCGCAGGACGCGGCGCTTTTCCCCCGGTTCAAATCCTGGTGCGACGACTACTTTTTTTTGCCCCATCGCGGTGAGCCGCGCGGGGTGGGGGGCTTGTTTTTTGACTACCTCGGCGCGGGTGCCGAGCGCACGGCCGGGCGGCCTGCGGCCGGCGAGAGCCCCATCGAGTCCGACGCCGGACGGGCGTTCGCGTTCGTCCGCTCGCTCGGGGATGCGTTCATCCCCGCGTACCTACCGATCGTCGAACGGCGTCGCTCTGAGCCGTCGACACCCGACCAGCGGACCTGGCAACTGATCCGGCGTGGCCGCTACGTGGAGTTCAACCTGCTGTATGATCGAGGGACCGTGTTTGGCCTGCGCACCGACGGGCGGGTCGAGTCGATCCTGATGTCACTGCCGCCCGAGGCCCGCTGGGAATATGCCCACGCGCCCGTTCCAGGCAGTCCAGAGGCGGCGACGCTGGATGCAATCCTGGCCCGGCGCGACTGGGCCAACGGGCTGTAACCAAAATGGCAAAAGGGCCCCGGCGAAGTCGCCGGAACCCTGTTGCATCTCCGAAGCGCCGCTGACCCTACTCAGGGGCGGCGGTGGAGGATGGTTCCAGCGTCGCCGACGGCCCAGACGTCGTTGGGCCCACTGCCCCACACGCCATTGAGACTGCTCGTCGTCCCGCTGGACGCGGTTGACCAGGCGCTGCCGTTCCACTGGAGAATGGTCCCCACTGTGCCGACGGCCCAGACGTCGTTGGGCCCACTGCCCCACACGCCATTGAGCTGGCCCGTCATCCCGCTGGGCACGTGCCTCCAGTCCAGGCCGTTCCAGTGGAAGATGGATCCAGGGAAGCCGACGGTCCAGACGTCGTTGGGCCCGCTGCCCCACACGCCATTGGACCAGCTCCTGCCCACGCTGGTCCCGGTCGACCAGGCGCTGCCACTGGCGTCGCCCGCACTGCGCGCATCACCCGCACCGCT
>CAYSKR010000038.1:0-8839 GCA_964431675.1 uncultured Myxococcales bacterium | reverse complement strand
TCGATCTCCTGCTTGATGAGGCGCGAGATCATCATCTCTTTTTGGACCCGCTGCACCTCGGGATCCTGATCGTATCCGCGCGTGCGCGCGACCCGGGCCAGCACCTCGAACTCGACCAGGCTTTCGAGGAACTCCTTTTTGCGCTCGGGCGCGCTGAGGCGGGCACGGACGTAGGGCGGCTGCTGGTCGATTCGGCTTTGCAGCTCCGCGAGCGTGATCACCGCGTCGCCGAGACGCGCCACCACGTTCGCGGGATCGCCGCCTTTGCCACCAAACGCTGTCTTCGCCGAGTCGCACGCGCCCGTCGCGACCGCAGCGACGACGACGACGAGGAAGATGCCACGACCCAAATGCATCGTCCGATCCTTTGCACAGGCTTTCGTTGCCCGCAAGCGGGTGTCCTCGCGGGACCTCAACCGATGCATTCCAGCACTTCGATCAGCCGGGCGCGCGCGGCGGCCACGGGATCTTGACGCTCGCCCGGGTCAAAGGCGTGCGACAGACGCAGATCGGGCGACACTTTCCAGCCGCTCGCTGGCGGCAGGGTGAGCCTCATCAAGCGCGCCGGGTCAAGGCTGGCCCCGGCCACGAACGACAGCGTCATCCGCCCGGCACCGACGTCAAGTCCGACCGCACCGCTGCGCCGCACCAGCGTCTTTAAGCCCATGACTTGCGCCAACAGCCGCGCTTCCACCGGCGGTTCACCGTAGCGATCCGTGACCTCGGCCATGATGGCGCTCACCTCGTCGTCGTCGCTCGCCTGCCCGAGCCGACGGTACAGATCCAGCCGCTGCCCCGTGTCGGGGATGTAGTCGTCGGGCAAGAAGGAAGGTACATCGACGGTGATTTCGGGATCGTGCTCGCGTTTGATCGGCTGGCCGCGCAACTCGGCCACCGCCTCTTCGAGAAGCTGCGCGTAGGCGTCGAATCCAACCGCGACCAGCGCTCCGGATTGGCGCGCGCCCAAGAGTTCGCCGGCACCACGAATCTCGAGATCGTGGGTCGCGATCTGAAACCCGGCTCCAAGTTCTGTGAAACGTTGCAAGACCGCGAGGCGTTGCCGCGCATCAGACGCGAGCTTGTGCTCCGGCGGAACCACCAGGTAGCAGAACGCGCGGTTGCGCGAACGGCCGATGCGTCCCCGGATCTGGTATAGCTGTGCCAGGCCGAAGCGGTCGGCGCGGTTGACGATCATCGTGTTGGCGCGCGGAATATCGAGGCCGGACTCGATGATCGACGTCGACGCCAGCAGGTCGAACTTGCCGGCGACAAAGTCGACCATCACCCGCTCGAGGCGGGCTGCCGACATCTGCCCGTGGGCCACCGCGACGCGCGCCGTCGGCACCAGGGCCTGCACCTTCGCCGCCCAGGCTTCCAGATCCTCGATCTGGTTGTGGACGAAGAACACCTGGCCGCCGCGGCCAAGCTCGCGGCGCACCGCAAGGCCGAGGAGGGACTCGTCCCAGCGGCACACGAAGGTCCGGATGGCCAGACGGTCGGCCGGGGGCGTGGCGATGATCGAGATCTCGCGCAGGCCGGTCATCGACATCTGCAAGGTGCGCGGGATTGGCGTCGCGGTCAGCGTCAGCACGTCGATCTGCGATCGAATCTCCTTGATGCGTTCCTTGTGCGTGACACCGAACCGTTGCTCCTCGTCGATCACCAGCAGGCCCAAGTTTTTGAAGCGCACATCGCGCGACAGCAAGCGGTGCGTGCCGATGACGACGTCGATGCGCCCGGCGGCCAGCGCAGCGACGGTCGCCCGTTGTTCTGCGCGGCTGGAAAAGCGCGACAGTGACCCCACGCGCACCGGAAAGTTCGCCATGCGCTCGGTGAACGTCTTCAAATGTTGTTCGCACAGCACGGTCGTGGGCGTCAGGACCGCGACCTGTCTGCCGCCGGTGACCGCGAGCAGGGTTGCCCGCAGTGCAACCTCGGTCTTGCCGTAGCCGACGTCGCCGCACACCAGGCGATCCATCGGGACGCTCGTCTGCATGTCGGCAAGGACGGCGGCGATGGCGTTCGCCTGGTCGGGGGTTTCATCGAATGGAAACGTCTCTTCGAAGGCCGTGAACACGGCATCCGGCGCGGCAAAGGCGTGGCCGGGCAGGGCGCGCCGCTGCGCGTGCAGTTGCAACATTTCCTCGGCCAGCTTGCGCGTCTGCACCGACACGCGCCGACGCTTCGCCTGCCAGGTGCGGCCGCCCACCTTGTCGAGGACCACCTTGTCGTGAGCGCCGCCCACGAACCGATGCACCAGCCCAATGCGGACCACCGGCACGTACACGGTTCCGCCGTTGTATTCGAGGTGCAGAAAGTCTTGCACCACGCCGCGAACCGCCAGCTTCTTGCAGCCCAGGTAGCGCCCGATGCCGTGGTCGTCGTGTACCACCAGATCGCCTGGCTGCAGCTCGGTCAGGGCACCGATGGCGGGCACTTTGCTTTTGCTCTCGGCTCGATGAGCGCGCGCGCCAAAGATTTCTTCCTCGGCGACCAGCACCAGATGATCGGCGGGTAGACGAAAGCCGTGTTCAAGCGTGCCCTGCATGATCGCCAGGGGCGTGGGGTCAGCGTGTTCGCCCAGCAGCGAAGGCAGCACGGCTGCGTTGCCGACAACGATCTTTGGGGCCAGATTCAGCGCCTCGAGGAACCCGCCCAGCCGGTCCGCATGGATCTTGTTCGAGGCCACCAACCGCACCCGCTGCTTGGCCGCGAGCCACGTCTGGATTCGGTCGTGCAGCGGACCGCCATGGGCCCCGTCCCCACCGTCGTCCGTTCCTTCGTGCCGCGCGTGCGCGCCCGTCAACTCGGCGCGCAGCCCGGCGTTGGACAGGGCGACGAGTCGCAGTCCCTGGGGCATGGACGACTCACCAACCGCCCCTTCGCGTTCAAACTCGATCGTTGGCAGCAAGATCCTGCGGCGCGACTGCAGCAGCGCTTGCATCTCGTCACCGTCGAGCGCGAATTCGCCCGGGTCGAGGGTCAATCGATGCTCGGCCCGGCGGTGGGCGGCGCTTTCGTGCAGGTGCGCAAACTGCGCCCGCACCTCGCCATCCACGGCGTCCGGATCTTCCACGAACAGCGTCGCTTCTTTGGGCAAGTATTCGAACAAGGGAACCATGCGATCGTGAAACGCCGGTGCCAGAGCCTCGATGCCGAAGAAATCTTCCCCGGCGGCGATCTGCTCAAGTTGCTGACGTATCTGTGAAGACGGGACGGCGGCGGTTTCGGCGGCGGCCAGCAGGCGCTCTCGCGGATCGGCGCCTGGCGACAATATCGTCTCCTTGGCCGGGTGGATGTGCAGGACCGGCAACGGCCGCAGGGTCCGTTGCGTGGCACCGTCAAAAAGCCGGATGGTTTCCACCTCGTCGCCGAAAAACTCCAGGCGAACCGGGTGGCGGTACACCGGCGGGAATACGTCGATGACCGATCCGCGCACGGCAAACGTGCCTGGATCCTCGACCATGGGCAGGCGCTGCAAACCGGCCTTCACCAGCGCAGCGACGAGATCGTCGCGGCCGATGTGCGCGCCTGCCGTCACGCGGGTACACAGGCCAGCGAACGTGGCGGCGGGAATGACTTTGCGCGCGAGAGCCGCCGCCGAAACCACGAGGGCGGCAGGGAGGATGCGCTGCGACAGGCGAAACAGCACGCCCATGCGTTCCAGCGCGGCACGCCGGTCGGCGGACCACTCGGTGTACGCGGAGCCCTCGGGCGCCCGCAGCGCCAGCACGGGGGGAGGTACGACGGGATCGTCATGAATCTGTCCCGGTCCAAGAAAGAAACCGAGATCCGCCAGGCAGGCATCCAGGCGGTCGTCGTCGGCCACCACGTACACGATCAGCCGATGCGTGCCCGGCGCCTGCCCCGCGAGGTGAGCCGCTGCGGCGGGGCCAAGCGCTCCTGCTGCCCCGAATAACACCTCCACCATGCCGGGTGCGGTGGCCATCCGGGCCGAAAGCTCGGCCATCACGTCGAGAAAGCGGGGCTGCGAATCCATGCCGTCCCACCTTACTATCGGTTGGCATTGACCAGTCAGATCGCACGGGCTATGGTCGCAAATCGAACGGAGGCGACGCATGAGCCGAGCTATTTGGTTGTTACCGCTGGGTTTGTTGTTGGCGACCGCTGCTTGTGACGCCAAGGGCGGCGCGATGAAGGTCGACAAGGTGGAACCCGAACAGGGCATCACCGGTGGGGGCGATCAGATCTCGGTGATTGGTTCGGGCTTCCAGCCGGGAAAAACCCAGGTTGACGTTCGTTTTGGCCGCCGCAAGTCCGAACAAGTGACGATTTCGTCGTCGTCGAAGATTCTGGTTCTGACGCCGCCCGGCGAGCGCGGGCCGGTGGACGTGACCCTGTCATTCGACAACGGCACCACGTTCAAGATTCCCAACGGCTTTCGCTACACCGCGCCGACCGCCGCCGAGGACACGCGCAAGGCATTTTTCTCGAGCAAGCCCGGTGAAGCAGCCAAGGCAAGCACGGCCACCAAATCCGCCGAACCCCCCGACGAAAAGAAGTAGCGTCTACTATTCAAACGAGGCGCGGAAGAGCTGCTGCCCGAGGAGCATCAGGCTGCCCGAGGGGATGACGCGACTGCCGCGAATGCGGAAGAACGTCCCGTTCGATGAGCCAAGGTCCGACAGGTAAACCTGCCCATCCCGCACGGTGAGCTGGGAGTGCGTCCCGGAGACGTAGCCGTCCTCCAGAAAAAGAATGTCGCCCCGCTCGCGCCCCAGGACGATGGCTTCATCGAACAAGGGGAACGCCGGGCCGTCGACATCACGGCCGACGATGACGCTGATGCGCCCCCAGAACCCGGGATTCGGCGTCCCGATGATCTCGGTCCCATCTTCAAGCGCCGTCGCCGGTGCGATCACGTCAAACCGGAGCAATTCCTGACCGATGCGGAAGATGTCGCCCGACTCGAGGCGTTCCTCCTGGGCGATGCGAATGAACACGCCGTTGAGGCTCTTGAGATCCCTGACCGTCAAGCCGTCTTCGCCCAGAATGAATTCGGCGTGTCGTGGCGACAGGTAGGGATCGGCATCGAACAGCGATCCCTGGCCGCGGCCAACCAAGTTCTCGTTCTGCTGCAACGGGTGCATGCCGCCCTCGCTCCCGTCGGGGCGAATGAGGGTAAGGTGTCCGCGCGGCAGCGGCTTGGCGGGCGTCGGCGCAACAACCGCCGCTTTGGGCGCTGGCGTGCCTGCGGCGGCTACCCCGTCGGTCGCCGACTTCAGGCGGAACCCGCATGAGCCGCAGAACGCGAAATTGGCAGCGATTGTTTTCCCACACCCCGCGCAAATCACGGTGACGGGGGCATGGACCGCGACCGGCGGTGGCGTGGTGGCCGCTGCGTACATGATGGGCGCGGTGGTTGGGATCGGTGGTGGCGTGACGGTGCTGCTGGCCGGGGCCGAGGGTGAAGGTGAGGGTGAGGGTGAGCGGGCGAATTCGCTGAGGGCAGGGCTCGGACCGCCTGGCGTCGGTGCGAATGGTGCCGCCGTCTTGGCCACGGCTGCGGCACTGATGACCGGAGCCACGGGCTGTGCAGCCTTGGCTGATTCCTGCGGTTCCGATGGCGGCTTGGCCGCCGCCTGCGTCACGGACGCGGCAGATGGAGCTGCCAGCTTGGCTCCGCAGCCAAGGCAGAACTTGAAGTGGTCTTGATTCTCCTTGTTGCAGCGTGAACAGATGATCACGGTTTGGCCCTCATCACGATGATCCGGTTTTTCACGATATCTCCACGCGTAGCAACTGCTGTCCAACGAAGACGTAGTCGCCATTTTGCAACGGCGCCTCGTCCTGAATCCTGATGAAGCTGCCGTTCTTGGAATCGGTGTCGGTCAGCGTGAAGCGGCCGTCGGCGGCGACGGACACCACCGCGTGCCGTCCCGAGATGAACGGGTCGTCCGGAAAGTTCACGTCGTTGCCTTCGCGGCCGAGCGTGATGGTGTCGCCCCGCGCGCGGAAGATGATGCCGATCTCTCCGCCGCGCAGCCGTTGCGCGAGGCGCATTTTCGAGGCCCGCTTGGGGCTGGCATAGAAGTACGTGCCTTCGGAATCGGGCTGCGGCCCAAAATCCGGCGCGGCTGCCTCGATTTGCAGTAGCTGCTCGCCGACCAGAAACAGCCCCCCCGACTCGATCGACACCGGCGCGCGGATGCGCAGGAATACGCCGTTGGTCGAGCCTTCGTCGCGCACGTGCAGACGGTTGTCCCGGTAGACGAAGTTGGCATGCCGCGGCGAAATCAGCGTGTCGTCGCCAAACAGGATCGCCCCGTCGGAACGTCCGACGACGTGTTCGGTCCCGTTCAACTGATACGAAACGCCATCCATGCTGTCGCTCTTGATCAGGACGAGCTTGGCCTTGCCGGACAACTGCACGCCGGCGAAAAACATCGTTTTGCTTGGGCTGGCGGTGGGGAGACCGGCCGGAAGGTCAAATCGCTCGCCACACTTTCCACAGAAGCGATCATCTACCGGTACCTGATTTCCACAGGCGCTGCACGCCTTGGTCGACATTGTTGGCTCCCTTCGTTCCACTTTGCCCTGACGCAGGGTGATCATGCCGGTCGCCCGCGCCGTGTCAATAGCCGTGTCGGTCAGGCGGTATGGCGTGGCCATGGTGCGCTCAGTTGTCTCTTGCCCCGTCGTGGATCCAGGCCCGCACCAGCTCGATGTCGGCCTGCTCCAGCGGTTGATCAGGGGGCATGCGTTTCCCTGCACTCGGCACGGGGCGTGTGATCTTCTCCAGCAGATAGGAACGTTCGGGGTCACCCGGCGCGATGCGTGGTCTATCCGGGAACTCGGTGGAAGCTTGGTTCACCAGGATCTCGTACGTGCGTCCAGCCAGACTCATCCCTTGCTGAGGAACGTCGGCACCGTGGCAGACGCTGAATGTGCATCTGGTTGCGAAAATCGTTCGTTCGATGTCGCTCAGCCGGGCACCCAGACGGGGCGCATCCCCCGGTTCTTCACCGTCGGCATGGGCACCGACTACACCGCCGTCGCTGCCGCCGTGACGAGCCTCGCATCCGAGGCCCAGCAGGAAAGCAGCGACGGCTGCGCGCACAAGTCGCATCCGCAGTCGCGAGGTGAAGCTACATGCAAGTAGCAGCGGACAGCGCCATCAGGGCAGGCCCGCACTTCGTTCCAACGCAGGTCTTGCACGCCGCTTCGTCGTTGCCGCCGCACTCGGTGGCACACATCTTGAGACCTTTCGTCGCCAAACAACGACCCGCATTGGAAGCTTCCTTGCTGATCTTGGGGCAGCTATCCACCACGCATCCATAGAGCGAAGTCCCACTGGACGTCGACATGCACTGAGCGGTTGCCGCGCCATCCTTCGTCCCGTTGCCGACCCACAGGCCGCCAAAAGCGATGCCGCTGAAATCGTTGGTCAGGCTGCAGTACTCGGTCTTCACGTCGCGCGGGTAGTACAGGCCGAAGAAGATGCACATTTCGTCCTTCGTCGTGAACCCCTGGGACACGACCCGCGCCTCATCGTTTTTGTACGAGCAGGCAAAGTCGATCAGCTGACCGGCCTTCATGTTTTTGGCGGGTTGCAGCTTTTTTGCCATGACCTCGGCCCATTCGGTGCCCTGGAACAACAGGTCAACCGTGCCGCTGGCTGGATCGACAGCGTTCGCCACGTATCCGACGCCACGTCGATGCATGTGCGACTGGGCGTTCAAAATCGTGATGTCCCGGTTCACGGGACACTGCATGCGGGCTTTCGCCACCCCCATCGCTGGAACGCGAATGAACGGGTTGTATAGAAACAGGATCCCCGCCTCCTGCGTCACTTGGGCGGTTGGAATCGTGTGCAGGTTGATGGCCAGTCGGGTGTCGAGCGGCTTCGCCGACGCGTTGAGGTAGTGGGTATTGATGAGAAGCAGGGCATTTCCCGGGATCTTCAACGCGGTCCCCGCTGGCAAGCCATCCACCGTGGCCGCTCCGTCCTCGGTCTGGTGAACTGCCACCACGCCGGTGACGTTCCAGACCCCAAAGACACCGCTTCCGCAGTCGAAGGTCGTCGTCGCGTCGACTGCTTTGCCGCTGAGATCCTTGGTCGGGATGTCCGTGTAGCCCGTCGTCCACAGCACGGCGTGGTGGCTACCGGGCGTGTACTTGATCTCTTCTCGCACGACATTCAGTCCCTCGGACGGCACGCGGTAGAACGTGCAGCGCTCGGTTTCAAGGCCGGCCGCAAGGGTAGAGGTCAGGGTCAACTGAACTCCGGCACCCGCTGGCGGCGCATTGAGCAGAGTGGCTCCGGCGTCGCCGCCAACCGCAGGCGTGGAGTCGGAGCTTCCCGAATCCGGGGCACCCCCAGCAGCGTCAACGCCGCCGCTGTCTTTCTTGTCAGAACTCTTGTCAGAACAAGCAAGGCCGCCGAGGACGCCGACCAGAATGATTTTCAACGTAGTGGATGTGTTCTTCATGTGTCGAGGGCTCTCCTTGGGCGGGCACCATACACGCTTCACGGCGGGCGTGCCAGGCACCTGGCGCCTCCATAACTCAATGACATTAAAACAACATTAATTAGTGGGTCTCAGGGGGCCTCGTTCATCGTTTCGCCCATCTGTTCAAATAAGGGTTGACATCTGATCGCGCTGGGTGACAATCACGTCGGTTGTTCAAAATCCGATTGCATCATCAACATGAGAGGATAACATGCGCAAATCATTGATCTCTATTGCGATTCTTCTTGGCTGCGTAGCCGATAAGCCGACGATGAACAATACTGGCGGCGGCGGCATGGGCGGCGGCCCGGTCTCCAGCGGCGGCGTGGGCGGCGGCCCGGTCTCCAGCGGCGGCAAGGGTGGCG
>CAYSKR010000037.1:0-32655 GCA_964431675.1 uncultured Myxococcales bacterium | reverse complement strand
AGCGGCGCTGCGCGCACCCATGTTCAACCTTGAGTTGCACGGCATCGACCTCGCCGAGGCGGAGACGGACGAAATTCCCCCGGCCCTCATCCGCAGGCAGCCCGACCTCCGGCGAACCCTTGCCCACAAGACCGCCGCGCTCGACGCCACGTTGCGGCAGGCGCGCGCCGCCCTTGCGACCTTCAAGCCGCTGCGTGAAGCCGCCGCCAGCCTCGATCCGTGAGCCGCGTGTTCGGGCTAGTGTCGGCCCAGTCGCTTGACGGTGGTCCGCTCGCCCAGCGGCGGCAGATTCTCATCCTGCGCCGCAGGTGCCGACCCAGCCCCGATGGCGCGCGATCCCGGCCCCTGCGAACTCGCAGGCGGTAGCGGAAGGTACAGCGACGTCCGACCCTGCGGCCCCGCAGGAGGTGCGGCGATCCGGCTCGCTGCGGTCGCGTGCCCCCAAGTCTGCGCGGGAGAGGCCGTCGGCGCACGCGCTGCGGGGACCGGTGGCGGTGGTAGGGGAAGTACCGGAGCCTTGCTGCGTCGGCGGATGGAGGTCGACAGTCGCGAGATGACGGTGTTTTCGGGCGTTGCGCCACCCGTCACCGGCGCGACGTGATGCACGGGCACCGGCGACAGCGTGATCGTGATGGTCTGCTCGCCACCGCTCGTCGCCTCGAAAGAACGTTGCACCTCAACAAAGCCATCTCTTTTCAGGTGGTACTCGACCGCTTGCTGCGTGAGCAAGAAATCGCGCACCGGCGTGGTGCCCAAAGACCTTCCCTCGGGCATTCGCACCACCAACGCCCCCTGCGGCGTGGAGTTGATGTTCAGCAGAACTTCTATTTCCGCGAACGCGGCGGGCTTTTCGCTGGAACGCGACAGCAGCGTCCACGCGATCAGCGCAAGCACGAGAGCGCCGACGCCGGAGATCGCCCAGCGCGTGCGATCAGATATGGCCGCAAGACGCCCGGTTTCGGACACCATGCGCAGCGCGGTGCCGCTGCGGCCAGCCGCGTATGCTGCGGCGCTGGTCGGGATGGCACCGGTGAGTTGCCGAAGAGCCTGAGCGCTCGACACCGATGGAAGCTGCCCGCTGTGCCGCGCGAGCCCCACCTGAGCCGCCGAGACAGCGAGGGTTGCGCTGGTGGCGAACTCAAGATCCGGTGCCCCCGGCAGCGGCGTGGGCACCGACGTCACGCCGCGGCTCAAGCCCTGAGCAAACTCGGCCATGGTCTGAGGCCGCCGGTCGGGATCCTTCTCGAGGCAGCGCAAGATGAAGGCATCCACCCAGGGCGGCACACTGGGCTGATGCGAGCTCGGCGGAGCGGCCGCTTGCTTGACCACGGCGGCCAGCAGATCCACCAGAAGCTCTTCCGCGAAGGGCAACTTGCCGGCCACCATCTCGTAGAGCACGACGCCAAGGGCGTACACGTCCGAACGGCCGTCCGTCTCGCGCCCGCGAATCATCTCTGGCGCCATATAAAACGGCGTTCCGAGGATCGATCCCGCAGCCGTCTTGTGCGCCGCCGAATGCTTGTTGCCGCTGAGCTTGGCAACTCCGAAATCGAATACCTTGACCTTCTCGGTGTTGCCCGCGATGCCGGGCACCAAGAAGACATTATCCGGCTTGAGGTCGCGATGGATGATGCCTGCCTCGTGCGCGGCCCCGAGCGCATCCGCGACCTGACGCACGATTTCCACTGCGCGCTCGATCGGCATGGCACCTGCGTCCTTCAAGTGGTCGCGGAGGGTGGCACCGTCGAGCAGCTCCATCACGAAGTAGACGACGCCGTCCGGAGTTTCCCCGAAATCTGAAATGTCGACGATGTTCGGGTGGCCGATCTCGTTGACGGCGCGCGCTTCATGAAAAAAACGGGACACCACTTCCGGGTCAGCGCAGAACTGCGGATGCAGCATCTTGACCGCGACCTTCTTGCCGATCCCCGGGTGCTCGGCGAGGTACACCGTTCCCATGCCGCCTTCGCCGAGTTGGCGGACGATCTGGTAGTTGCCTATCTTTCGGCCGATCACCGCCTACTATTGTAGCGGGGTCGGGCCCGAAACGTCAGTAGTAACTCTTGCGCGCTTCACAGCGCGACCCGCAGCGCGACGCCGAGATCCAGCAGCGCCGGGGCGCGCGAAAAGGTCAATCCACCGATCTGCAGGCGGTCCACGCCGAAGCGAAATTCGCCGGCGCGTGGCCCGAAATGAACGGCGGCGAAGGCCTCGAAGCGCAGGTGGGTCAGCATGAGCAGCGAATAGTCAAACCGGCCAATGAACGACTTGTCCGACAGATTTCCCAGCGTCGACAGCGTGAACGTGGTGTTGTCCCACGAGTAGGGGGCCGGGAGGCTGGCGAACACCGCAGCGTACTGGCGACCGAGGTAGAAAAACGTCGCCAGCTCGGCCAGCGGCCGCGCGTGCGGCAACACCAGGCCAGGGTACACCGCCGGATCATCGTAACCAAGCGAGTTGTAGAAAAACTCGGCACCGACCGTGAGCACGTCCTTGTCGGCGTATTGCCGCTGCCAGGTGATCCCCGCCACGGCGCCAGGTTTCAGGCCGTGGTCGGTGGCCACCGGATACACCGTGTCGACGGCCGAGACGAGATCGGCGGTGGAGTAAGCACGGGGAGCGCCAGGATCAAGCCGGTTCGACAGCGACCTGGCCGCGTCCGCATCGTACGAGACCCGGTCAATTTCACCGCCATAGCGCAGGGCCAACTCGCCATAGACGTCGAACGGCCCGAGGCCGGTCGACCCATCGAACGCGAGCTTGGGCTTGCGTCCCCGCTGGGCGAGGGCACCGGCACCGAATTCGCTTTGACCCAAAACCACCTCGGCGCGCACGGCGCCCGCCACGTCGCCGACGGTCGGGGTTGCCCCCGCGCTTTCCAGCAGGGCGTAAGAATAGAAGTTCCATCCCTTCGCCTCCCACGGCACATGCAGCTTGAGCATCGTGGACCCGCTGCGCGCGTCGAAAACGTCGAGCGGATTGCGTCGACGCATGTGCAAGAAGTCCGTCGGGGTCCAGAACCGCGCGGTCCCCCAGCGCACATGCTGCTTGCCTGCGGTGACAAACACCGCACGCTTCAAGTCGAAGCGCAGCCACAGCTGGTCCAAGTTCACCGACGGGCCACGCGTGCGCGACGCGAACAACGTCGACAACGGAGCCGTCCCCATCGTCGCTCCTGACACTTCCATGAGCGGTAGCGCCATTGCCCCGGTGGCCATCGCCTCGCTGGGCAACGTTGGGTCGACCGACATGCGGCCGAGGACGTAACCGCGCACGCGATCATTGGGCCGGGCGTCAAAGTACACGTCGACCAGCGACGGTGCCGACAGGCTCCATTCCGGTGGGGCTTGCGACTGCGCCGCCTGCGACTGCGCGCGCACATAGAACATCCCGCCCACCTTCAAGGGATCTTCGGGCGCGGTCTGCAAGGACAGTTTGGGCAACGCTTCGGGCGCGCCCAGCAGCGCGTCGTCGCGGCCGGGCGATTCCTGCTGCGCGTGTACCGTGCGCGGCAGCCATGCCGCCGCGAACAGGACCAGGGCCAGAACGCTGGTTCGTTGCAGCCCCGGTCGCCTGTCCCGCTGATGTCGGATTGGCCGTGGCCAAGGCGACCCGGTCATCGGCTCTTGCTTTCAAGCCAGGCCTTGGTGAACAGATTGGTTTCGAGCGTCCGAAAATCCACCGCCTGGATCAAGATCAACGTCGAGTTCGCTTTTTCGACCTCGTCGAAGAAGCGAATCTCCTGCGGAAACCAGACCTCGGCCTTTTTCGATTCCGAGAACTGCTTTTTCCACTTGGGGTAGTACGACGTGCGCAGCAGGCGGCCCGACAGCGCGAACTCCTGGCGCTTGAGGACATTGTGGGTGTCCCTGTCGACCCACAGCTTGATGACCGGAAAGGCCAGATCGAGGCCGGGCTTGCCCTTGCAGGTGATCGCGCGGGCCACGTACACGCCCAGCTTGGTTTCGCCGCCGTCTTCGGCATCGTACTCCTCGGCCAGGCGCGACTCGTCGAAGTCCGATCGCCGTGAATTCGTGCCGCCGATGCGCTCGCGCTCGGTGCGACGCTCCCACTTGCCCACCCCCGGATCGAAGAACCACAGGTTCTTGTCAAGGCGCAGGTAACCTTGCCCCGTCGAGGACTTGGGCTTGGTGAACAGCATCATGAACTTGGCGTCCTGCGTGCGCCGGAAGATCAACGCCTCGTAGACAACATCGACCTTGTCCTTCTCTTTCTGCTCGATGTACACGGTCGAACGCCAGTCGCCCGAATTGCGCTGCCGCTCGTCGATGATCTTGAGCAGGTCGATAAGATCTTGCCTGGAGGCTGCGCGCGCCGCCGCCGGCACCAGCCAGACGCCGATCGCGATCAAGACCATTAGCCTTCGTGCGGTCATTGGGCATCAACCAAAATGCGACATCGCGACGACGGGCCGCAACCGAGCCGCCCGCAGCGCCGGAAACAACGCGGCGAGTCCCGTGACCACCGTGATCAGCGCAACGGCACCCGCAAGGGCCATCGGCGCGATCAACAGGTGCAACCGGTCCGACATCAAGAACAACTGGACCGCGACGGGAACCTCGATGCGCGCCGCGTTGACCACCGCTCCGACCAGCGCGCCCGCGGCGGCACCGCCGATGGTCGACATGAGTCCGAGCAGCAGCGATTCGAGCAGAAACATGCGCAGCACGCCGCTGCGCTGCATGCCGATGGCGCGCAACGTTCCGATCTCTCGCGTGCGCTCGCGGATGGCGATCCACATCGTGTTCATGATGCCCGTCACCACAATGGCGATGAGGATGAGCATCAGCACCGCCGTCAATCCATTGACGAGCTGCAACGTCCACGTCATGAACGACAGTTCGTCCTCCCAGGTCGTCACGTCCAGTTTCTGCCCGGTCCATTCCTCGCGGTTGACGCTCTGGAATTTCATCCAGAACGCCTGTGCGTCTGGATCCATGACGCGGAATTTTGCCTGCTCGAGCGCGGCCCGCAGCCGGCCAGCGATCACGGGAATGTTCGCCACATCTTTTTCGCGCAAGTGGATGTGAATCGCTCCGGTGGCGTCGTTGCGGATCTGATACAGCGCGCGCAGCGTGTCGCTCGGCAAGTAGACGTTCCACTTCGACAGCAGGCCAACGTCCTTGGCGATGGCCACCACCCGCACGTCGATGGTGTTCGCCGTGCCGCGCGTCGTCTGCGCCGAGATCGTCACGGCGTCGCCAACCTTCACGTCCAGCTTGGCAAGCTGGCTTTCAAACACCAGCAGCGTGTTCGGCTGCGCCAGATCGGCGATGCGCCCCTGCGTGATCTGCAAGACATCCTGAAAGGCCGGCTCGTCCTTGATGTCGATGCCGCCAAGGCCCGCCTGCATGCTGCCGCGATCCGAGATGACCTTCGCCCAGCCACGGCCACGCGCCACCGCGAACGTCATCTCCGGCACCGCGCGCCGGGCGACCTCGAGAACTTCCTTGTAGCGGGTGACCACCGGCGCCGACTGGCCGGCCGTGACCTTGAAAAAACCACCCACGTTGATGTGCCCGGTCGACAGCGTCGTCGCCGTGTACACCATCGTCCACTGGATGCCGCGGGACAGGCCGTTGAGCAACGTCAGCAGCGCCGTCACCACCGCGATGGCGAGGCCGAGGAAAAAGGTGCGGCGCCCGTGCGCGAACAGGCTGCGGAAAGCAATGCGGAGATCGACGACGAAGTGGGCCATGGGTCAGTCCTGGATCTGCATCGCCTGGCGTGGCGTCACGCGCATCGCGAGCCACGCCGGGTAGAAACTGGAAAGCGCGCTGACCAGAAGAACGATGAACAGCGCCAGGCCCAGGCTGGTGGTGCCGAGGACCGGGTACAGGCGCGGCCCCGAAAAAAAGAAATTGAAGATGTCGTTCGCCGCCGGAATACCGACCTTGCCGATGACGGTCACCACACCGGCACCGACCACGGCACCCAGCGCGCCAAACAGCACGCCGACCACCATCGATTCGATCACCAGCATCGCCAGGATGAAACGCCGCTGCGCTCCAATGGCGCGCAGCGTGCCGATCTCCTGCACGCGCTCGAGCGTGGCCATCACCATCGCGTTGTTGATGATGACCAGCGCCACGACGAAGATGATCAGCACCGCCGTGTAGAGCACCATGCGCATCAGGGTCACGAACTGACCGATGAGGCCCGACGCCTTTTGCCAGGAAATCGCCCGCAGCGGCAGCCCGGCCGCCGTGCCCGCCGCCTCGATGTCCGCCATGCTTTGCAAGAGTCGTGCGGGATCCCTCAGGATCACCGCTGCATTTAGAACAACGCCCGCTTCGAGCTGTTTCGGATCGAACACCCGCTGCGACAGATCGTCGCGGCGCAACTTGCCCGCCAGGCCATTGAGCGCCTTGTCCGCGTCCACGCCCGGCGTCGCGCTCGCCTCGATGTGTCGCGCAGGCGCAGCATCGGGGAGCGGCGACGGCTCCTTGCTGCCGAACAACGCCGCCTCGGCCTCCTCACGCCCCACGTCCTTCGCGCCAGCCGTGGCCTTGATCGCCTCGATCTCCGTGCGCTTCTCGTCGGTCAAAAATCCGTACAGCTCGCGAAACGACACCATGTCCATCAGGTTCAGCGCCCCGGCCTGCGGCGACTTTTCCAGGCCCTGGAACACGAACGTTCCGTAGACTTTCAGATTCACCGACTGCACATAACCCGACTTGGTGAACGCCTTGATGGTCAGCGTGTCGCCGATGCGCACCCGGTACAGATCCAGCGACGGCGCCAGATCCGCGTAGAAGAACGCATACCGCCGCGCGAAATTATCGTCGCTGGTCCCAAAGAACGCTTGCAAGAGCTTGCCGACGTCGGCCTCCCCGCTGCCCAGTTCCTTTTGCAGCTTGCCGCGAAACAGATCCGTCTTGCGCCCGTCGAGCTGCAACAGGATCTCGCGCACCTGCGTGCTGTTCTCGCGCACGAATCGCTGCAACGCTGGGTCGGTGGCAATGTGCGCGCCCCGGTTTTCAAGCCCCAGCTTGATCTTGTCCAGCCGGCGCGCCGTCTTCAGCTTGACCTGATCCTCGTAGATGTACTTCGCAAACAGGAAGCCATGCTTGCCGCGCGGGATCGCGGTGCCGTCCGTCACCTGCATTCGGTCGAACGAACGCGCGAAGGCGTCAGGATCGGTGCCGATGTAGCGCAGAAGCAACATGTCCGCGTCGGTCGCCTGCGGCGCGATCCGGTTTTCCAGAAACTCCAGCCCGTCCTTCGGCGCGCGATCGAACTGCACCCAGAACTCATCCGCCGCGACCCGCCGGACCGCCGCAGCATCCTCGGGCACCAGCGTCTTCTCGTCCCTAAGCTCGGCCATGTGGTCGAGATCGCCTCGCAGCACGCTGACCATTTGCCGCACGTGAGCCTTGCCGTTGTCGTACTGGTCCTTCGTCGCCGCCGACGCGTCGCCGTCAATCATCTTGCCGACGATCTGCCGCAGGGCTGCCAGCGCGACGTCGATGGTGTTGCCCGACATCACGAACGCACCGCTGATCCCCATGGGAACCACCGCCTTGACGTTGGGTACCGCCATCAGCGTCCGTTGCACCTTGTCAAAGTCGTCGAGCGGCGTGAGGTCCGGCCCCTCGAGATGGAAGCCACCCATGACTTCAAGCTGATCGCGCGACTTCGACGAGTAGACCTGAAGGTTGCCCGCCACGCTGCCGATGATGCTGCGGCTCATCGACGCGTCGATGCTGTCGAGCAGCGACGTGCCGACGACGACCAGGACCACGCCGAAAAAAATGATGCCCCCGACGATGACCGTCTTGAGGCGACTCGCCAGTAGGTTGCGAAACGCGATCAGAGCCACGACGCGCAGCGTATCAAGGGCGGCGCGCACCCTAGGCCGCTCCGGATGATTCGAGCCCATGCACCAGGCCCACCCGCACCGCCTCCGCCGCCGATAGCCGATCCACCATCTTGCCGTCCGCCAGCCGCACGACCGAGCTCGCGTGCGCCATGACCCGCGCGTCGTGCGTCGAAAAGATGAACGTCGTCTCGCCCGTGCGGTTCAGTTCCTTCATCAGGTCGATGATCGTCGCGCCGGTCACCGAATCGAGGTTCGCCGTCGGCTCGTCGGCCAGCACCAGGCGCGGCCGCGTGACCAGGGCGCGCGCGATGGCCACCCGTTGCCGCTGCCCGCCCGACAGCTCGCTCGGCCGATGTTTCAGGTGATCGCGCAGGCCGACGCGTTCAAGCAGCTCGGTCACCCGCACCTTGCGCTCGGCACCCGTGAGCGTGCGCTGCAAGAGCAACGGCAACTCGACGTTGTGAAACACGTTCAGCACCGACACCAGGTTGAAGCTCTGAAAAATGAAGCCAATCGTGTGCAGGCGCAGGTTGGTCAGAGCGCGTTCAGACAGGTGCCGCGTGTCCCGCCCCGCCACCTCGACCGAACCCTTCGTCGGCGTGTCCACGCAGCCCATCAGGTTCAGCAGCGTCGTCTTGCCGCTGCCCGACGGACCGGCGATGGAGAGGAATTCGCCCTGCCTCACGTCCAGGCTGACCCCACGCAACGCCGACACCACGGTCGTCCCAAGCGGGTAATCCTTGGTCGCGTTTTTGATCGAGACGATGATCGACATCAAGCGGATGGTACCATCACGAACGTCCTACCCCGCCAGCATGAGGCATCGTCATGGCCCCACCGCCTACGGGGTCGGCGGTTTGACCGGCGCGGGGGCCGGTGTGCCCGGCGGCGGCTTGACCGGCTCGGTCACCATCGGAAAGCGATCCCCGCGCAAGCGCCGCAACTTCGAGCACAGCCAGCGGCCTTCGCGGTATTCCCACGTCTGCTCGATGACCGTCTGATGCACGACCATGTCCCGCTTCCAGTACCAGTCGAGCTTGACCGTCGCGGTCGCCTGGTCTGACGGTGACCCAAATTTGAGCGACTGAAAATCACTGTCCGCGATGATGAACTCGTCGCGCACTTCCTCCGCGCGTTTGGCGAACAGTTGGCCTTCCTCGGGCGACATCACGGGCGCGACGTGTTCCCAGCGGCCCCAGCGAAAGTCGTCGTCGAACATGCGCGCCTCGCGCGTCAACATTTCTTCCCGGCGCTGCGCCGGCGTGAAGCACCCCACGAGCAGCGCGAATCCCAACATCAGCGTGCGTTTCAACTGGCCTCCTTGTCGACGGTGCCCATGCGCCCCCGCACCACGCGCTCGATAGCGCCGAGATCGCGCCTGGTGCCCACCTCGCCAAAACCCGCCACCTGCAACAAGTCGATGGTTGCAGCGGCCTGGCCCGCGCCGATCTCGAGCATGAGCCACCCTCCGGGGCAAAGGTGACGCGGTGCCTGCGCGACCAAGCGGCGAACGACATCGAGGCCATCGCAACCACCGTCGAGAGCAAGCGCCGGCTCGCTTGCAAGGTCGGGGGCGAGGCCCGGCAGATCGCCGCTGGGAACGTAGGGCAAGTTGGCGACGATCAGGTCGAACGGTGCCTCGCCTTCCATCGCTCTCAACAGATCGCCCTGCCTGAACGTGATCGCCGCTCCAAGACGCCTCGCATTCGCGGTGGCCACCGCGAGCGCATCGGTCGAAACGTCGGTGGCGAACACCACCGCCTTGGGGCGCGACGTCGCGAGCACCACGGCGATCGCGCCCGATCCGGTTCCGACATCGACCACGCGAATGGCCGCATCTTCGGGCAAGCGTTCCAGTGCTTCTTCCACCAGAGTTTCGGTGTCGGGGCGCGGCACGAGCACGCGCCGGTCAACGGCAAGCGCGAGACTCCAGAACTCCTTCTTGCCCGACAGGTACGCCACCGGCTCGCCCGCCTGCCGCCGCTTGACCAGATCGCGAAACGCGTCGAGTTCCTCTGGCCGCAACGGCCGGTCAAACTGCGTGTAAAGCTCGACCCGCGACAGCCCGAAGGCGTGCGCCGCAAGCAATTCGGCGTCGAGGCGCGGCGTGGCGAGGCCGCGCGCGGAAAAACGTTCCGTCGTCCAGCGCACCACGTCCAGGACGCACCAAACCTTGTCTTGCCTGGGTGCAGGGGCGGCGACGCTCACGGCGACCCATCTTGCCGGGAGAGTCGCCCAACCGCCAGCGTTTGCCCCATGACGTGTACATCGCCGGGTTGCAACGTCACCCGATCGTCGCCCGCGTTGGCCGCCTCGATGCACAGCATGCCAGGCCATTCGTCGTCGCCAAAATCCGGCATGCGGGCGGCCTTGGCCACCCACGGGTTCCACACCACCGTGGTTTGCGAGCCGCGCTTGCCCACCGTGATTCGGCGCGCCAGGATCGGATCGTCGATGATGCAACTGGCGGTGCTCCCGGGGAACGTCCGGTCGGTCTCGGCTGCAAAATCGAACTTGTCACCTTGCTGCTTGTTCACCCGGCCCTGCACGGTGTCGATGCACGGCGCCCCCGCGAGACCTTCGATCGTCGCGCGGCGCACGTCGCCCACGTCGAAGTACGTGTGCAGCGCCGCCTCGAACGACAGCGACGAGCTGCCGCGGTTTTCAACTTGCAGTGCCAGATCAAGCTCGGGCCCCACCGTCACGGTGTGCGTGAGGGCGAACGCATGCGGCCACAGCGCCAGCGTCTCGGGCGACGATCCGAGCCCCATCACCACGCGCGTGCGCCCGTCCGGCAGATCGTCGCAGCGCAGGACCGACCACGCGCGCAAGCGGGCGAATCCATGTCCCGGCAACTCGGGACGGTCGGCGTGTACACCAAACCAGGGAAAGCAGATCGGCACGCCACCGCGAAGCGCCTTGCCGGGCGACATGGCGCTCTTCAGGCTCATCCACAGGATCTCGCCCTCGCCTGCGGGGCGCCACGATGCGACGTGCCCGCCGTTCAAATAGATCTTCGCCCGCGCATGCCGGTTGCCTACCGCGAGAAACGGCAGTTCGCCCGCGACCAAAGAAACCGTGGGCGGCAGCTCGGGCATCGAGGGAACGGCGGTCAGTGGACCCGGCACCGCTCAAGAATAGGATCCGCGCCCGCCGCCGTCCACCCCGGGAACAACAGCGCGCAGCGCGCGCCGCACGATCTTGCCGCGATCATTGCGTGGCAAGGCGTCACGCGCGACCCAGGAACGCGGCACCTTGTAGTGGGCAAGTTCGGCCCGCGCCCACTGCCCGAGGTCGTGGAAAAAGGTTTCGTCGGCGGTGTGGCCCGGCCGCAGCACCACGAACGCGCGTGGTTTGACCAGGCCCTGCTCGTCGTTGAAGCCGACCACCGCGCACTCCGCGACTGCGGGATGCCGCGCGAGAACACCTTCCACCTCGATCGGGGACACGTAGATGCCCGCCACTTTCAACATGTCGTCCGTCCGTCCGGCGTAGAAAAACTGGTCGCCCTCGCGCCGCATCATGTCGCCCGACACCACCCAGCCGTCGCGCAGCGCCGCCGCCGTCGCTTCGGGATCACCATGGTAGCGATCGAACGTCGATCCACCGCGCACCCAGAGTGTGCCGACTTCGCCGTCCGAAGCCGGCGATCCGTCGGCGCGCATCACCCTCGCCTCGTAACCGGGAACCACCCGGCCAAGGCTTGCCGGACGCACATCACCCGGCCGATTCGAGATGTAGATGTGAAACATCTCGGCTGAACCGATCCCATCGAGCATCGGCACACCAAACGTCTCGTCCCAGCGACGGTGCAAATCCGGCGGCAGCGCTTCCCCTGCGGTGACGGCCAGGCGCACGCTGGCCAGATCGCGCTGCGTCGCGCCGGGGTGGGCCAGCATCTTGGCCGTCATCGTCGGCACCGTCGTCAGAATGGTCGGCGCAAAGCGTTCGATCAGGTCAAACAGGCGCTCGGGCGTCGGGTGCTCGGGGAAAAGAATCGTGCGCGCACCAACGGCGAACGGAAACAGCAAGCTCATCCCGGTGGCATAAGGAAAGTAAAGCTTCGGCACGCTGAGCATCGTGTCCTGCCGCCCGAGTCCGAGGATCCGCTTCGCGTAGCACTCGATGTGGTACGCAAAGTCCCGGTGCCTGTGAACCGCGGCTCGCGGCTTTCCGGTAGAGCCGGACGTGAACAGCCACAGCGCCTCGTCGTCAGCGGCCGTGTCGACGGTGCGGAACACCTCGGGCAGGCCCGCGCTCACAGCTGCAAGCGATCTGAATCCAGCACCAGATTCAGGCCCCACCACCAGGCAGGTCGCACCCGACGCAGCGATGACCCCGGCCGCGCGCCACGCGACCGCCGACGTCGTGACAACTACCTTCGCGCCCGTGCAGGCAAGCAAGTGCTCAAGCTCGGCGTCGCGCAAGTCGGGATTCGCCATCGCACCCACCGCTCCAAGCTTGAGAATGCCGAACAACGTGGCGACAAAATCCGGCCCATCGGACAGCGCCAGGAGAGCGCGATCGCCGCGAACGATCCCGGCGGCGGCCAGCGCGCCCGCCACACGGTTGGTTCGCGCCTGCACCTGCGCGTACGTCAACGTCTCGTCGGGCGTCAGCAACGCCGGCGCAGCGCCACGCCCCTCGTCCACCCGTGCGTCCAGAAGATAAGCCGCGAGGTTGAGCCGGGCGGGCAACGACGGACGAAAATCTTCGTCGCGCACGGCCTACTTCATCCGGAGTCGCTCGACCGGAACCCCGCCCACCAGATGCCCGTCGACGATCTCGGCAACGTCCTCGGGCCGGACTCCTCCGTACCAGATCTGCTCCGGGTAGACGACCACGGTCACACCCCGCGCGCACTGGTCCAGGCAACCGGCGGCGTTCGCCCGCATCCTGCCGCGCAGACCGCGATCGTGCAGCAGGCGCTTGAATGTCTCACGTACTTCTTCGGCGCCTTTTTCTGCGCAGCAGCCCTTGGGATTGCCGGGCTCACGCGCGTTGGTGCAGATGAAAACGTGGCGATCGAATTGCGGGGACGCCATCAAAAAAACGTTAACACGCCTTGGCGGTCCGGCCATGCGCGATGTTAGTTTGCGGCGGATGCGCCCTTTTACCGACGACCGACGCGAGGCGCTGCGCGATCGCATGCGCGCCTTCGCGGTCGGCTTGCCCAGACGCGGCAGCAGCGACATCGACGCGAAGCAGGCCGCTCGCGATCTCGGTGCCGCCGGGTGGTTTCGCATGCTGGTGCCCCAGGCTTTCGGCGGGGATGCCCCAATCGTCGAGCCTCTATCGCTGGCGGTGGCGCGCGAAGAGCTGGCGTATGGCTCCGGCGTACACGACGCTCTGCTTGCGGTGCAGGGCCTGAGCGCCCATCCGATCATCCTGTCCGGCACGGCGGAACAGCAGCAGCGCTGGCTGCCCGGGCTGGCTGACGGGTCGGTCATCGCGGCGTTCGCCGTCACCGAGCCCGAAGCCGGCTCTGATCTGGCGGCGGTGTCAACCTCCGCGCGGCGCGACGGCACCGACTACGTGCTCGACGGCACCAAGATCTTCATTTCAAGTGCCGGCATCGCCGACCTGTACTTCATGCTCGCGCGAACCACCGACGGTGATCGCGGCCTGACCGGATTCGTCGTGCCGGCGGCCAGCGTCGGTCTTGAAACGTCCCCCATCGAACTGGCCTCGGCGCATCCGATGGGCACGGTTCGCCTGCGCGGCGTGCGCGTACCCGTGGACGCCCGCGTCGGCGCAGAAGGCGATGGCCTGAGCCTGTGCCTGCGCGCGCTGGAAACTTTCCGCGCGACCGTCGGCGCTTCCGCCTGCGGACTGGCCCGGCGCGCGCTCGACGAGTCGGTGCGGCGGGTGCAGGCGCGCAAGCAGTTTGGCGCGCCGCTGGCCAGCCTCGACACCGTGAAGGCCACGCTCGCGGATATGGCGACGGATCTGCAGGCCGCGCGTGGGCTCGTGTACCGCGCCGCCTGGCTCAAGGAAGCATCCCTCCACAACGCCACGAAGCTGCGCCTGGACGCCGATGCCGCCATGGCCAAATTGTTCGCCACCGAAACCGCACAACGCATCGTCGATCGCGCCTTGCAGCTTCACGGGGCGGTCGGCCTGGTCAAGGGCAGCGTCATGGAGTGCCTGTACCGCGAAGTTCGATCAATGCGCATCTACGAGGGCACCAGTGAAATCCAGCGGCTGGTGATTGCGCGATCGATCCTCGCGGGCTAATCGGCTTTGTCGGTTTCGCGTCCACGCGGCCTGACACTTACCAGGTTGAGCGCAGCGCGAAGATCGCCGCGCCCGCGACCGTGGTGTTCGCCCAGCTTGACGATTTCAAGGCGTGGGCGACCTGGTCGCCCTGGGAAAAAATGGACCCGCAGATGAAGAAAACCTTCGCGGGACCAGCGCGCGGTGTCGGCGCGAGCTACGCCTGGCAGGACAACGACAAGGTGGGCAAGGGCAAGATGACCATCACCGAGACGAACGCGCCAAGCAGCGTCACCACGCGCCTCGAATTCATCGAACCGTTCACCGCCGTCGCAACAGCGAAGTTCACGGTCGCCGGGAGCGGCGACGCCTCGACGGTGACCTGGAGCATGGACGGCACCCACAACCTGATGGGCAAGATCTTCGGCATCTTCATGAACATGGACACCGCCATCGGTGGCGACTTCGAAAAGGGCCTGGCCAGCCTGCGCGACGGTCGCTGCTGCGGCCGCCGCGATGGCACCTGCCGCAACGGCCCCGGTGGACAGGGCCAAAGCCAAGGCAGCCAAGGTTTCGGCACCCACGGGCGATCCGGCGAAGGCGGCGGCCGCGAAGTACTGAGTCGGAAGTACTGAGTCGGAAGTACTGAGTAGATCGATAGGTTCCTTGCGGGCATTGGCCAGATCAGGCGTGTCGTTGAGCCTGGGCCAGGCGTCGTCATTCAGCGTCTCGACTGCCGCGGGACACGCGCCTCCGATGTCGTTGTGGCGTTCGGGTTCCAGTCAGGCATCGATCGCCGCATGAACTCGTCGAACATGGGCACGGTGAACGCCGTGTCGCCGTGCTGCGGACTGAATATCATGCCTTTCCTGATGAGCCCATTTCGAAGGGGCCCCTCTGTCAAGTATAATATCTGTAAACTTAACCTAAACGAAGCTACTCCCTTGCGTGACATTTACGTGACGTTTGCGTGACGGTTGGCTTCTCGACGTCACGTTGTCACATTGTCCCGTCGCCTGACGGATGGCCCGCGGTCAAGACGTGTCAGGCGGTGACGAATGCGGTTCTGATCTGGGTGAAGGTTCCCGCAGGCGGCGCGCGCTGGACGTAGTTGCCACGCCCCCAGCAGACCACGGTCCCGTCGCTCTTGATCCCGATCGAGAGATTGGTTCAAGTCGCAGTCTAGGGACTCGGCAAAATGTCGCAGGTTGCCGGTGATCAGGGTGAGATCGTGTTGCTTTGCGGTGGCCGCGATATGGAGCTCAGGGTCAGCTAAAGTGCGACCTTGGTCATGTCCGCGCTGATCGGGGGGCCTGTCGTCCCAGCACTTCGGATCGTGGAACAAGGTCACTCTCTCAGCCACTGGTCCTAAAAACGGAGTCCACTTCACTCGTCAATCTGGTATATCCACCCAGCCACACACCACCAAATTTATCCCCGCCAACCTCGGGAGGGCCTCGCCAGGAGCCTCGTCCGGCCTGGAAAAATCCAGCCGCCTGCCCACTCTCAGTGGCCCATCGCCCCTTCGAATCCCCTACGCGCACGTGCCGGAATAAAATGCTTGGTAAGGCCAGTGGCTTGATAACGCTTGCGGTGGTTTGGGCGCTAGGTTTGACGACGTGCACTCCGTCCACCGAGGTTCCCTCATCGGACATGTTGCTCACGCAGCAATCGATCGAATCGAGTGGCAGGACGCGCACGTTCAATGCGTTTGTGCCTGCACTCTCCCATGGCCAGAAAGCGCCGATCGTGGTGGTGCTTCACGGAAACGGCCAAAGCGCAAAGAAGATTCTCGGTTTGGACAACAATAAGGCGCCGTTCAAACGCTGGCTCACCATCGCCAAGGACAAGAAGGTGCTCATCCTTGCACCCGATGGCGTACTCGGTTCCGCAGGCAGTGCCGGATGGAATGACTGTCGCGACGACGCTGTGACCAATCCGATGACTGACGACGTCGCGTTCATCGATGCACTTGTCGATCTCGCGATTTCCCAATACGGCGGAAATGAGGCCCGGATCTACGCGACCGGCATCAGCAACGGCGGAAACATGGCGATTCGACTGGCCATCGAACGCCCGAATCGTTTTGTCGCCGTCGCGCCCGTTGCCGCCGCGCTTGCCGCGCAGAGCAAATGCGGCGCGCCGTCCATGTGCGGCGTGCCGTCCATGTCCAAGCCCGTCGGTATGCTCCTCATCAACGGAACCAAGGATCCGATTCGACCCGACGGCGGTGGCGCGATATTAGGTACGGGTCGAGGCACCGTGTGCAGCACGGCCAAGACGATCACCGCGTTCCGCCAAGCTGCCAACCTGATCGTGGCACCTGTCGAAGAGGATCTTCAGGATTCGTTTGCCGCTGACGGCTCCACAGTGACGCGTGTCGGGGGGCCACCTGGCGCTCTCGTTCCCAACGTCGTGCTGCTTCGGATCAACGAAGGCGGTCACACCGAGCCAAGTCCTACCGAACGCTATTCGTCCTCGGCCGAGCTGCTCAAGCTCGTGGGAAAACAAAACGGCGATTTCGAAATGGCCGACGTCGTGTGGGATTTCTTCGACTCTCAGCACCGCTGATGATCGCGAAGTAGGAGGACGACACATGGCGCTTGCACTGGACAGTCTGATCAAGGCGGTTGATACGCTGAAACGTTCTACTCATTCGGCGGATGAAAACATGAACGCATTGAACGCCGATTTGCAAGAGGCCGTCAAAGCGGGAGTGGTCCAACACTTTGAAGTCGCTTACGAGCAGTGCTGGAAATTCATTCAGCGCTGGATACGCGAAAACCGGACCCCCGAAGATGCCAACCATCCCCGCACACGGAAGGAGCTGTTTCGCATAGCGGCCCGTCATGGGTTGATTTCCGACCCATTGCCGTGGTTTGAGTTTGGAGACGCCCGGAACCTGACTGTGCATACCTACGACGCAGGAAAGGCCGCAGCGGCGTATGAAGCGGCGTCACGCTTTCTGACCCATGCCGAGGAATTGCTGCAACGGCTAACAGAAAAAAATGATTGATTTCGATGCGAAGTACCTTGACATCGTCAGGCGCATCCTTGCAGCGCATGTGCCTGAGGTCGAAGTGCGCGTCTTCGGTTCCCGCGTTCTTGGAAAGGCGCGATGCTATTCCGATCTGGACTTGGCGCTAGTTGGAGAAAAAAGAATCGATGAGCCACGCCTCGAGGCGATGAGGGATGTCTTGTCTGAATCAGACCTGCCTGTCCAGGTGGACGTACTTGACTGGCACGCTATTTCCGAGAGCTTTCGCAAGGTAATTGAACAGCAGTATGTGGTGATTCAGAAAAGAGTAAGTACGGTTCTGTAGGGAGCGTCGGCCTACTGAAAGCGTGTCCTGTAGTTAGCGGAGCGCTGCTCATGGCCGCGTGGCTACGGCATCATGTCGGCCAGGCGCGTTTTCTGCTGCCCCGCTGCGTCGAAATTCTCGGGCACGAGCCATCGCTCGAATCTGGCGCGGATGGGTGGCCAGTCCGCGTCGAGCATCGCGAACCAGGCCGTGTCCCGGCTTGCTCCCTTGATCACCATGTGCTGGCGGAAGGTGCCTTCGAAGGTGAAGCCGAAGCGCCGCGCCGCGCGCTGCGATGGCTCGTTTGCAACGTGGCACTTCCACTCGAAGCGGCGATAACCAAGCGTGTCGAACGCATGCCGCGCGCAAAGAAACAGCGCCTCGGTCGCCACCGGGGTCCGGGCAATCGCCGGTCCCCACAGCACCCCACCCACCTCGATCACGCCGTGTTCGGGCGTGATGCGCATGAAGGACTGGCGCCCCTCGCAGCGACCGGTCGCCACATCAATCACGGCCGAGTACAGCGGATCCTTGGAAGTCGCGGCGCGCGCAACCCAGGCTTCGAAGTCGGTGCTCTCCTGGGGCGACTCGCCCAGGTAGCGGAAACGCTCCTCCGCGCCCGGCGCGATCGAAGCAGCGAATAGTTCGGCGCAGTGTCGCTGCACTTGCAGTGGCTCAAGGCGGCAGTAACGCCCCTGCAGTGTGATCGGCGTTGGATAAGGGCGGGGCAGCCAGTGCGTCAGCGCATTCATGGTCGGAACCAAATCATGGCGGCAATTCCACCCAGGAGCGAGCTCAAAGTGCCCCCCGCGCCCCACCAGAAACCTTTTGGTCGATACAGAGTGCCTCGTGTGCGACAGACAGCGTTTGCGCGTTTGCGCTGCCTTTGCCCGGCGACCACTCTTCTGTAGACTGCCGCCGTGCGCGTGACGGCAACGGGTTCTTCCTTTCTCGTGGTGCCACGGCAGCCGCCACCGCTCGACGCGTCGTTTCGTCCCGCCGTGCTGGCCACCCGCGCCTTCCGCCAAGGGGTTGCGCAGGTCGTGAACCGGACGTCGGTGCGGCTCGCCCTGGAACAGGCCGACGGGTCGGTGTTTCACACAGCGCTGGACGTGTTTCCGGCCGATCATCCGGCCAGCGCCGCCAACTTCGCGCACGTCGAACGCACGCTGAAGTTCCTGCTGTGGTCGCGCGGGGGTTTTCGCATCTACGTTGACGGCCCCGCGCCGCTGAGCGCAGCCCTCGCGGCCCACTACAAGGATGCGGCGACCGGGCGGTTCGATTCACAAACCATCGGCGAACAAATCTACGGCCGCCCGATCGAAATCGTCGCCACGCGCGACATTCCCGCGCCGCGCCAGCGCACCACGCCGCTCGGCCGGCATCTTGACGGCTGCCGCATCGGCTTCGACCTGGGGGGCAGCGACCGCAAGGTGGCCGCCGTCATCGACGGCAAGGTCGTCTTCAGCGAGGAAACCACCTGGGATCCCTACCCGCAGCCTGACCCCGACTACCACCAGCAAGGCATCATGGACTCGCTGCGCAAGGCGGCGGCTCACCTTCCACGGGTCGACGCGATCGGCGGCAGCGCCGCAGGCGTGTACGTCAACAACGAGGTGCGGGTCGCATCGCTGTTTCGCGGTGTCCCGCCGGATGTTTTCGAGCGCCGAGTCAAGCGCATGTTCTTCGAGATCAGCAAAGCGTGGCACGACGTGCCGTTCGAAGTGGTGAACGACGGCGAGGTCACCGCACTCGCCGGATCGATGTCGCTGGGAAAGCCTGGGGTCCTTGGCGTTGCGCTCGGCACCAGCACCGCCGGTGGCTACGTCACGGCCGACGGCAACATCACGTCGTGGCTCAACGAGTTCGCTTTCGTGCCGGTGGACCACGATCCCACGGCACCGCGCGACGAATGGTCAGGCGACTGCGGCGTCGGCGCGCAGTACCTGTCGCAGCAAGCGGTCGGGCGTTTGATTGGCCCAGCCGGCATCGTGCTCGACGCGGCGATGCCGTTGCCCGAAAAGCTGGTCGAGGTGCAGCGCTTGATGGCCGCGGGCGATGGACGCGCGCGAAAGATCTACGAAACGCTTGGCGTGTACCTGGGCTACAGCGTCGCACACTTCGCGGACTTCTACGACTTCGCACACGTCCTGGTGCTCGGGCGCGTGACCTCCGGGACGGGCGGCGACCTGATGCTCGCCGTGGCCCGGAGTGTGCTGGAAACCGATTGCCCCGACGTCGGGGCGCGCACGTCATTTATGGTGCCAGACGAAAAGGACAAGCGTCACGGCCAGGCCATCGCCGCCGCGAGCCTGCCGATGATCGCCGCGCGCGCGTGAAGGCGAGGCCGCTCAGGACGCCGACGACTTCTTGTTCTTCGCGCGCGTGATCGCCATCTCGACGATCTTCTCGATGAACTGCGGGTACAGGTGCCCGCCTTCCTCGGCCGCCCAGGCCAGATCCTCGCCGTCGGCCAGGTACGGGTTGGGGTTGGCCTCGACGAGGTAGATCTCGTCGTCGTGTGCGAGGCGCACGTCGATGCGACCGTAATCTCGCAGCCCCGCCGCCCGGTAGGCGCGCACGGCCGCGTCCGCCAGACGCTCTTGCAACTCCTTCGGCAGATCCTTGGCGATGCGGTTCGTGATGCCGCGCGCCAGGCGGTGCTCCATGCTCCATTTGACCTTGAAGGTCGCGATCCGGCTTTCCTCGCTCGTTCCCTCGCCAAACACCATCTCGATGGGCGGCAGCGCACGCGGCGGATCGTTGCCCATGACACCGACGTAGATTTCACGGCCGACGATGAATTCCTCGACGATGGCGTCGGTGTCGAACTTCTGGTGGATGAATGCCACGCGAAAAGCCAGGGCCTGGTCGTCGTGGACAACCGAGGCCTGCGCGATTCCCACCGACGCATCTTCGTCGAGCGGCTTGACGATGAGCGGAAAGCGAATGTCGCTCGGCCGATCGATCTTCTCGCCGCACGCACGCACCATGAAGTGCGGAATTCGCAGCCCGTGGTACGCCAGCACCATCTTGGTCAGCGCCTTGTCGCGCGCCAGCATCAGGCCCTCGGGCGTGGCACCGGTGTAGGGCATGCCAAGCATCTCAAGGATCCCGGCGACCGAATAGTCGAGCGCCGATACCCCACGAAACCCCTCCGATAGATTGAAGACGACGTCGACCGGATTGGCCTTGAGCCCCGCCACGAGTTGATCGAGATCGCGCTTGAACCCGAGCAGGCGAACATCGTGCCCGAGACCAATGAGGGCACGCGCGACGTCAAATTCGGCTTCGTCAGCCGATTCGATCTGCTTTGTGTAGTCTTGATCGGCCGGCGGATCCGCGTCCGTGTCGAACAGAACCAGTATCTTGGTTTTCTTCATCGCAAACAGCGCGGAAGACTCTCCCTTTTGATTAACCTGCCGCAGCACCCGAGTCCAGCCCTTGCCGTCGTCGGCAGTCGTGACACACTGGAACGGAAAGCCGTGGCCAAGCCAAACCAGGAAAACATTCAGGAGCGCGATCTCGCGACGCTCGACAAAACCAAAATCGAGCGGCCGCGCCTTTACGAAGTGCTCCTGCACAACGACGACTACACCACGCAGGAATTCGTCGTGTTCATCCTGATGAAGTTCTTCCATCACGGCGCCCTTGCCGCGCGTCAGATCATGCTGCACGTGCACAGCAAAGGCGTCGGCGTGGGCGGCATCTACACGTTCGAAGTTGCGGAGACCAAGTCGGCGCAAGTCACTCGGTTCGCGCGCGAGCACGAGATGCCGCTGCAATGCTCGGTGCGGAGGCAATCGGCATGAAGTGCTGGGTGGGCCAAGTTGGCGATGTCAGCGGCAAGCGCGTAGGCTGCACGGACGGATCGCCATGCTGAGCGCTGAACTCGAATCTGTGATCCGCGAGACCCTCGAAGACGCCACGGCGCGCGGGCACGAGTACGCGGGCCTTGAGCACTTGCTCCAGGCGTTGCTCGACGACTCAGGCACCGCCGAAGTCATCCGCCACTGCGGCGGCGACATCGCGCACCTGCGGCAGAAGCTCGCCACGTTCCTCGACAAGGAAGTCAAGCCGCTCCCTGACGATGGCCGCGAGCGGGCCCAGCCAACCATTGGATTCGCCCGGGTCGTGCAGCGCGCGGTCAACCACGCCGTGAGCGCGGGCAAGGATGAGGCGCAAGGCCCCGGCGTGCTGGTGTCGATGTTCTCCGAGAAGGAGTCGCACGCGGTGCATTTCATGCAGGAGGAAGGCATCACACGGCTCGACATCGTCAGCTACATCTCGCACGGAATTTCGAAACTCCTGACCACAAAGCCGCTGCTCGGCGCTTCCCCGGCGGGCGTGGGCGCGCCCGATGCGCAGGGCGAAGGAGATCCTCCGGCCGATCCGCTGGCAACCTTCGCGGTGAACCTGAACGAGCGCGCCAAGGCCGGACTCATCGATCCGCTCATCGGGCGTCACCCCGAGATCGACCGCGCCATGCACGTCCTCGCACGTCGCCGGAAGAACAACCCACTGTTCATCGGCGACGCCGGGGTCGGCAAGACGGCGCTCGTCGAAGGCATTGCCGCGCGCATCGAGGAGGGCAAGGCACCCGCCGCCCTGCGTGGCGTGACCATCTTTGCCCTCGACATGGGCGCGATGGTGGCCGGCACGCGCTACCGCGGCGACTTCGAGGAGCGCTTCAAGGCCGTCATGAGGGCCGTGGAAGCCAAGGAAAACGCGGTGGTATTCATCGACGAGTTGCACACCATCGTGGGCGCGGGATCGGCTTCGGGTGGCGCGATGGACGCATCGAACCTGATCAAGCCACTGCTGTCGTCGGGGCGCCTGCGTTGCATCGGCACGACCACCCACAAAGAGTTTCGCAGCCACATCGAAAAAGATCGCGCCCTGGCGCGGCGCTTCCAGCCCATCGAGGTCGGCGAACCGTCGCTCGACGAGAGTTTCGAAGTTTTGCGCGGTTTGCGCAGCAAGTACGAGGAATTTCACGGCGTCAGTTACAGCGACAAGGCCCTGCGGGCGGCGGTGGATCTGTCGGTGCGGCACATCGCCGATCGCAAGTTGCCCGACAAGGCGATCGACCTGATGGACGAGGCCGGCGCGGCGCTGAAACTACGCTCGCTTCGCTCGCCGGGCTCGCCGGGCGACGGCAAGGCCAAACCCCAGGTCAAGGTCAAGGACATCGAGGCCGTCGTCGCCGCGATCGCGCGCATTCCGCCCAAGCGCGTCGCCAGCGATGATCGCGAACGCCTGCGCACCCTCGACGCCGATTTGCGGGCGCGCATCTTCGGCCAGGACCAGGCGGTCGATCGCGTCGCCCAGGCCATCCGCATGAACCGGGCCGGTCTTGGCGCGCCGACCAGGCCCATCGGATCGTTCTTGTTCGCCGGCCCCACGGGCGTCGGGAAAACCGAGCTCGCCAAGCAGCTCGCCGAAATTCTCGGCATCGCGTTTCTTCGCTACGACATGTCCGAGTACATGGAGCGGCACACCGTGTCGCGCCTCATCGGCGCCCCACCCGGCTACGTCGGCTTCGACCAGGGTGGGCTACTCACCGACGCAGTTCACAAGACGCCGCACGCGGTGCTGCTGCTCGACGAGATCGAGAAGGCCCACCCCGACCTGTTCAACATCCTGCTGCAGATCATGGACCACGGCTCGCTGACCGACAACAACGGCCGCGCCAGCGACTTCCGCAGCACCATCTTGATCATGACCAGCAACGTGGGCGCGCGCGATCTGAGCAAGCGCATGCCTGGCTTCGGATCAGCCGAACGCTTCGGCGACACCGACGAGGCATTCAAACGCCTGTTCGCGCCGGAGTTCCGCAACCGCCTCGACGCGAAGGTCGACTTCGCGCCGCTCGATCCCGCGATCATGGGCCGCATCGTCGATAAGTTCATCGGCGAGCTGGAAGCACAACTTGCTGATCGGCGCGTCACGATCAACGTCACGCTGACCGCGCGCGCGATCCTGGCGAAGAAGGGCTACGATCCACTGCAAGGCGCACGGCCGCTGGCGCGGCTGATCCAGGACCAGGTCAAGCGCCCCCTCACCGATGAGCTGCTGTTTGGCGCACTGGCCAGCGGCGGCAACGTCACCGTCGATGCCGATGGCGATAAGCTCACGTTTGTTTACGGCCCCGCCTCAGGTGCCAAAACGTCCTGATCCGCGATCACACCAACGCACCCGCATGGAAGACGAAGCCGAAGCCGAACGCCGCCTGGGTTCCCGCCTGGGCAGCTACATCCTGCACGGCATCATTGGCCGCGGCGGCATGGGCGTCGTCTACAGCGCCGAGCACGTGTACATCGGCAAGCCCTTCGCCGTCAAAGTGCTCAACCGCCAGTACTTCGACCAGGCCGAGGCGCGCGAGCGCTTCCTGCAAGAAGCTCGCACGGCCGGCCGCATCGACCACCCGCACATCGTGGGCGTCACTGATTTTGGCGAGGCCGCCGACGGCACCGTGTTCCTGGTCATGGCCCAGGTCCAGGGCATGGCGCTTGATGCCGTCTTGCGCCGCGAGGGAACGCTGCCGCTGTTTCGCTCGCTGGTCATCTTGACTCAGGTCACCCACGCGCTCGCCGCCGCGCACGCCAAGGACGTCATTCACCGCGACATGAAGCCCGAGAACATCATGCTGGCCTCGCGCCATGGCCACCGCGAACTCGTGCGCGCAATCCCCGACGACGACGGCAACACGATCGAATCCATCGAGCCCGAGGGCAACTACGACTTCGCGACCATCCTGGACTTCGGTGCCGCCAAATTCTTCGATCCGAAGGTAACCACCGGTGGTGATACGAGCGTGGTGATCGGTACGCCCGCTTACATGGCACCAGAAACCGCGCGCGACGGCGTCGCCGATCCCCGCTCGGACATCTACGCGGTCGGCGTCATCTTCTACGAAATGCTGACAGGCGTGGTGCCGTTCGACGCCGACACGGCGATCGAACTGATGATGAAGCATGTGAGTGAGCCCGTGCCCCGCCCGTCCGAGATGAACCCCACCGTCGAGATCACACCTGAAGCCGAGGCCGTGATCTTGCGCGCCCTGGAGAAAGATCCGGCCGCGCGCTACGCGACCATGGAGGAATTCTACTGGGCCCTGCACGCCTGCTACGGCAAGATCCGGTTCCGCCGCACCGAGCACGTCATGCCGCCCGGAATGCGCGTCGAAGCCTTGCGGGGCGTGGTGCCGCTGACCAAGAAGAAGCTGTCGCAACCGATTCCCAAGGCGACCCAGGACATATTGCGAAACGCCGCGCCACCGCCCACCATGGTGGTTCAACCCGAGGACGACAAGACCCCGGGGGGGCCCGTGCCGATCATGCTGACGAAGAAGAAGCTGCGCCGGGCGGCCACGTTGCCCTTCATCTCGATCGAGCGCGACAAGATCCAGCTTGCCGCCGCGCCCAGAAAATCCAACCCGCAGGGCCCGTTGTCCGACGACGACGAGCCGACCAAGCCGAGAAACTAACGCCTACTCGCGGCGCATGCACTGCTTGTAGAGAATGCGCCCGGGCGGCGCGGGGATCTCGCGACACTCTTCACCCTCGGGGCAATCAGGATCGGCGCGGCACGCCGCGGACGCCGCCAAAAAGCCGCCCGCGGCGATCACCGCAACAATGCCGACGGCCGTGCCGATCACGCCGGAGGTGATCATGGCATCCCGATCTGATCGCTCACCCACCACCCACGTCGTGCCGCCCGCCACGAGCAACGCGGTGCCGATCGCACCCAACGTCTTGGGCCCGCGGAATGGACGCGCACATGCCGCGCCCCCCAAGGCCGTCCCGAGGACGAGGACCACCGCCAGGAAGCGTGCAGGCGTCGATCGCGCGGCTTTCATGTCGAAGGTCATGGTGCCATTTTCCGGACCCGGCTGAAAGGATCCGGCTTTACCTGTAGGTCGGCGCAGCGACGGGCGCGGCCGTGCTATACGTCCGCGGCTTTCATGATTCGCCTCGACGCCGTCAGCAAGCAGCACGGGCCACAGATCCTGTTCGTCGATGCCTCGGCCGCGATCTTTCGCGGCGAAAAAGTCGGCCTCGTTGGACCGAACGGCACCGGCAAGTCGACCATCTTCCGCTTCATCATGAAGGAGGAATCGCCCGACGATGGGCAGATCTCGGTTGACCGCGGCATGACCATTGGCCACTTCAGTCAGGACGTCGGCGAGATGTCCGGCCGCACGGTGGTTGCGCAGACCATGCACGGTGCCGGCGAGGTCGGAGATCTGGCGGTCGAGTTGAAGGATCTCGAACACGCGCTCGCCGATCCCGCGCGCGCGGACGAGTTGGAGCGCCTGGTGGATCGCTTCGGCGACGTGCAGGCGCGCTACGACTCGCTCGGCGGCTACGCGCTTGAAGCACGGGCGCGCGAGATCTTGGCCGGGCTCGGTTTCTCGCAGGAAGCAATGGACAGCGACGTCGGCGCGCTCTCGGGCGGCTGGAAGATGCGCGTCGCCCTCGCGTGCATCCTGCTGATGCGCCCCGACGCGCTGCTGCTCGACGAGCCGTCGAACCACCTCGACATCGAATCGCTCATCTGGCTTGAAGGCTTTCTCAAGGCGTACGAGGGTGCCATCCTGATGACGTCGCATGATCGCGAGTTCTTGAACCGCATCGTCGGCAAGATCATCGAGATCGACGGCGGCGTGCTGACCACGTACTCGGGCAACTACGACTTCTACGAAAAGCAGCGCGCCCAGAACGAGGAGCACGCCGAAGCGCGCTATGCCCGTCAGCAAGCGATGCTGGCCAAAGAAATGCGCTTCATCGATCGCTTCAAGGCGCAGGCCGCGAAGGCGTCGCAGGTGCAATCGCGCGTCAAGAAGCTCGACAAGATCGAAAAGGTCGAGCCGCCCAAGCGCCGCAAAACCCTCGTGTTCGACTTTCCCGAGGTGTCACGCTCGGGCGACGACGTCGTGCGCATGGACGGCGTGTGCAAGCGCTACGGCTCGCGCGTGCTGTACGACGGATTTTCGCTGACCTTGCGGCGCGGCGATCGCTGGTGCGTGATGGGCGTCAACGGCGCAGGCAAATCGACGCTGCTCAAGCTCGTGGCCGGCGAGGCCGCATCAGATGCCGGCACCGTCACGCTTGGTGCCAGCGTGAAGATGGGCTACTTCGCCCAGCACGCCATGGAGTTGCTCGACCCGGGCAAATCGGTCTGGCAGACCCTCGAAGAGTCCTTCCCGCTCGCGTCGATTGGCACGCTGCGATCGCTGGCCGGATGTTTTGGATTTTCCGGCGACGAGATCGACAAGACCTGCCGCGTGCTGTCAGGCGGCGAAAAGGCGCGCCTCGTGCTGGCGCGGTTGATGTTCGACCGGCCGAACTTCCTGGTGTTCGACGAACCCACCAACCACCTCGACATGGCGACCAAGGACATGCTGGTGCGCGCACTCGCCAGCTTCGACGGCACGATGCTGTTCGTGTCGCACGATCGGCAATTCCTCGCGCGCCTGTCGAACCGAGTCCTCGAACTGACGCCCGAGGGTGCCACGCCTTACGGCGGTGGCTACACCGAGTACGTCACCCGCTCCGGCCACGAAGCGCCGGGCGTTCACGCCTGATTGCGATGATCTTCTGATGTTTTGTGCTGCGTCACCCAGCCAGCGACTGCGGCGTTTCGAGCGCCCGCAAAAGCGCTGGCGGATCGGTGAGCAAGCGCGCGGGTAGCGCCCAAACTTTGTCCCCCATCGGGAATGCGCCATCGCCCGCGTGAATCACAAATCCGCGTGGCAGATCCAGGTCTTTCATGCACTCGACCAGGCCACGAAACGAGCGCTCCGGACGGCCGAGCTTGATCTCGATGGGATAGAACTTGTCTGCAATGCGAAGGAGCAGATCGACTTCCGCTCCGGCATGGGTGTGCCAGTAGAAAGGCTCGGCTTTGCATCCGACCAGGCGCAAGGCCCCAAGAACCTGTTCGATGACCCAGCCTTCCCAGGAAAGGCCCGCCTTGGGATGCGACAGCAGGGCCTCGTGATCGCCGATGCCGAGAAGGAGGTGCAGCAGTCCGGTGTCGCGAACGTAGATCTTGGGTGCCTTGACCAACCTTTTCCCCACGTTTGCAAAGTAAGGCGGCAGCCGCCGAACCACGAACAGCCCCTCCAACACATCGATGTATCGCAGGGCGGTCGGATGCGAAACCCCAAGCGACGCGGCAAGATCGGACACCTTGAGAATCCCGCCGCTCAGGTGAGCAAGCATCGTCCACAACCGACGGAGCGTCACGGCGGGAAGATCAAGGCCCAGCGCGGGCAGATCGCGTTCGAGCAACGCCCGCACGTGGCTGTCGCGCCAGTCCATCGAAATCTGGTCGCTGCGGGCGAGAAAACTCGGGGGAAATCCTCCTCGCGCGAGCAGCCGCGCACGCCGCGCACCCGAGGCCGCTCCGACTTCCGCCGCAAGAAATGGCGTCAGATCGAGAAACGCGATGCGACCGGCGAGGCTTTCCGAAACGCCACGGACGAGCGCGGGGGATGCACTACCGAGCAAGATGTATCGGGCGCGTCGGGAGGGCTGGTCAAGCAAGGGACGCAGCACCGAGTAAAGCTGTGGCAGGCGTTGTATCTCATCCACGGCGATGAACCCTCGCTGCGTCTGAAGCAGGCCCAGATCCTCCTCGGGATTGCGCGCGAGGCGCTCAAGATCGGAAGGACGATCAAGATCGAACGTGGCCGCGCGTGCGGCTCCTCCTCGCGCCCGGCGCGCGAGAAAGTCGCGGACCAAGGTGGTCTTGCCGCACTGTCGGGGACCAAGGATCGCAACTGCGGGAAAAGCCCCGAGAAGACGCCCGAGTTCGGCGCCGAAACCGGCGCGAGCAATGACCTTCATGAACTTGAAATATTAATATCGAACTTTAAAATTTCAAGTTTGCAACTTATGCAACTCGGGTCGACCGGTCACCGCACCCGACGCAACACGGCGGCGAAAAAGCCGTCGGTGTCCTGGCGGTGGGGGGAAATTCGCAGGGTCATGCCGTCGCCGAGTTTCGTCGCTCGTTCCTTGCCAAAGATGTCCTTGAGAGGAAACGGCACGAAGTCGGGGCGTTCGGCCAAAAAACGCTCGACCACGCGCTCGTTCTCGTCTTGCAGGACCGTGCAAGTCGCATAGATCAGGCGGCCGCCGACGCGCACCAGCGGCGCGTAGTCGATCATCAGCGCAAGCTGCCGCGCGGGGAACGAGTCGATCTCCTTCGTGGTCAGCCGCCAGCGCGCCTCGGGATTGCGGCGCAGGGTGCCCGTGCCAGAACACGGCACATCGACCAGCACCCGATCCCAGCGCCCCGGCTTCGCCTCGGGCGGAAACCCGGGGCCTGAAAGTTCGCGCGCGGCGACGTTGGCCAGACCCGCGCGCCGCGCCCGTTTCCTCAATTCCTCAAGTTTCTTGCCGTTGGTGTCGAGCGCGAGGATGCGCCCTTTGCCTTGCAGCAGAGCGCCGAGTGCCAGCGTCTTGCCACCCGCACCGGCGCACGCATCCAGCACGTGCCCGCCCGGCGGCGGCGCCACGGCCTCGGCGACGAGCTGGCTGCCCTCGTCCATCACCTCGAACAGTCCCTCGCGGAACGCCGCCAGGCCAAACGCATTGACCCGCGTTTCCAGGATGAGGCCCGCGCCGGAAAGCGCGGTCGGCGTCGCGACCACGTGTTCGTCCGCCAGGCGGGATCTGAGTTCCTCGCGCGACAGGCGCGCGCTGTTGGCGCGAATGCACATCGGCGCGCGCTGGTTGCTCGCCTCGGCGAAAGCGAAGGCTTCCTTTTCGCCCAGATCCCCGACCAGGCGTTCAAGAAACCACGTCGGGTAGGAAAGCCGGATGCCGTCGCGATCAATGCCACGGCTATTGCCAAGACCCGCATCATCGTCGGCGACGTGCGCTATCGCGGGCGCGCTTCCGGGACCGAGCAGCCGCTCGAAATCCGCCCGCACCGCTTGCAGCGGAACGCCCTGTCGCAACTCGAAGAGCAGCAGGTTCAATTCCAGCGCGCCCCGCGGTGTCAGTGGTTGCGACTTGCCCCGCCTGCGGCCAAGCACCTCGGACGCCATGGCGTCGAGACGGCGGTTGGAGCGCACAAGCCCGTACACGCTTTCCGCGACGCGGCGACGATCACTGCTCGGCAAGCCGCGGTGCTGGCGAAACGCAGCGGCGATCAGCACCGAAACGTAGGCCCACTCGGCCCGCGCCTCGCCATACAATTCAATCGTCAGATCTCGGGCGGGACCTGAAAGACGGCGCGCGGAATCCGCCGGTCCCGGCGCACCCACAGCCTTGGTTTGGATAACTTTCGTCAAGCGGCACCTATGGTACGATCAATTCATCATGACGACATCCGGATCCTCGTCGACGCTGACTGCGGTGCAAGCCAAGTCGAACCCCTACCAGGTGGCGCAGCAGCAGTTCGAGAAAGCGGCCGACTTCTGCAAGCTGGCCCCCGCGGTGCGGCAGATCCTGTCGCAGCCGAAGAACGAGCTCATCGTCAACTTCCCGGTCAGGCTCGACAACGGCGAGACCAAGCTGTTCAAGGGCTATCGCGTGCAACACAACAACGCCATCGGCCCCTACAAGGGCGGCATGCGCTACCACCATGAAGTCACGCTGGACGAGGTCAAGGCCCTGGCCTCGTGGATGACCTACAAGTGCGCGCTGCACGAGATCCCCTTCGGCGGCGGCAAGGGCGGCATCAAGTTCAACCCGCGCGACTATTCGATCGGCGAACTGGAACGCATCACGCGGCGGTTCACCTGCGCGCTGGGGCACAACATCGGCCCCGAGCACGACATCCCGGCACCCGACATGGGCACCAACGCGCAGACCATGGTGTGGATGATGGACACGTACATGAGCGTGTCGGGCAGCACCAGCGAGCACGTGTCGCGCGGCGTGGTCACCGGCAAGACGCTGTCCGTCGGCGGATCGAAGGGCCGTGAGCAGGCGACCGGCCTTGGCATCGTCCACTGCATCACCGAATGGGCGCGCGACCGGCGCTTCGATCTGAACGGATCGACGTTCATGGTGCAGGGCTTCGGCAACGTCGGATCGAACACCGCGAAGATTCTCGCGCGCACCGGCGCGTCGATGGTGGCGGTCGGCGACTGGAAGGGCTACGTGCATAACCCCGAAGGCATCAACCCCTTCAAGCTGGCCGAGCACGTGCAGAAGGCCGACACCGTGGTGGGTTACGCGGGAACCACCGCCATCTCACGCGAAGAGTTCTTTGGCATCGAGGTCGACGTCTTCATCCCCGCGGCGCTCGAGCTGGAAATCGGCGTCGCCGAGGCCAACGCCCTGCGCTGCAAGGTTATCGTCGAGGGCGCCAACGGCCCCACCGAACCGAAGGCCGAACCCATCATCGCTGGCAAGGGCATCGATCTGATCCCCGACATCCTCGCCAACTCGGGCGGCGTCTGCGTCAGCTACTTCGAGTGGCTGCAAAATAAGCGGTCGGAATTCTGGGATCTCGAAGAGGTCGAAGAAAAACTTGCCAAGCGCATGCAGCGGACCTACCTCTCGGTCAGCGAATACGCGACCGCGCGCAAGTGCGACTGGCGCACCGCCGCGACCTGCCTCGCCCTGGGCCGCATCGACAAAGTCTACGCCGAACGCGGCGTCTGGCCATGACGATTCTTCGACGAAGTTCGCAAGAGCCCTTGACGAACGGGTGAGAATCAGTAGGTTTGTGGGCTCATTTGCGGGAGTAACTCAGTGGTAGAGTGCCACCTTGCCAAGGTGGACGTCGAGGGTTCAAGTCCCTTCTCCCGCTCAATCTAAGTTATCGATTCTACTATGTTTTCTCTGACCGGCCCAAACCCGTTGTCACGGGAGCCACTTGTAGAACTCGTCCATGCTGGCCTCGGAGCGGTCCTTGCCGCCGAACCAGATGGGTCGCCGTCGTTCCAAGTCGCTCACCACGATGCGGTACGTGTGGCCCTTCTTGACCGAGATTTCGTCGATGCCGATCACCTTCGGACGCGGGGTGCCCTGCCGACGCAACTGCTCCCACATGTACTGCTTCTCCAACTCCTTGACCGTGTCCCAGTGGAGGTGGAGTTCCTTGGCCACGTCCTTGATGGTCGAAGCCCGACACCTCCTGCCAACGAAGAAGGCAAAGCGCTTGGTGTAGAACGGGTTGTCGGCAAGCCACGCCAGCTTCTCGCGCTTCACCTTGCCGCAGGCCAGGCACGCCACACGCCGCACCTCGACTTCGAGGTACACACGCTTGTCGCCGCATGACAGATCGCGACTTCGGCGCACGCGCTTGTCGTAGTAGCTCCGATGTGATCGGCCACAGACTCCGCATGCCGTTTTTTTCGGCACCGAGTAAGCCGCACCAAGATTGCCATCCGGTCCCCGAATACACCGCGCACCCCCGCGCTGGGTACAAATCCGGAGAAGCGATATGCATCCCGTATCTCGCGGCGACGCTTGGTCTTGAGCATCCGCACATCGTGACAGGTTTGCTCATGCCTTCAAATGCCGTATAGGCCTTGAAATTCAGCCTTCAGAGCCATCTTTGCCTCTTCCGTTACCCACACGCTTGCCAGAAGAGCCAAAGTACGGTTATAGTTCTGTCGAACAGATGGGGGGCATGGAGGCTAGCTGGCATGAGGATCTCCTCTCGGTCGTCGAGGGCACCCAAAAAGGGGAGACGCCCGGGTCGGGCCCCGGCCCCTCCACTCCAACTGGACCTGGCTCGACGATGGAGTCCGGCTTGGTCGAATCGGCTCGAGGCGACGCCGACTCCCCGGCGCGATTGCGCCAGGACCTGAGCACGCACCTTGCACCCCTCGTGGATCGAATTGAGGAGGCCAACCGACTTTCCGCTGACAGGGACCGAATAATCGATCGCTTGCATGAAGAAAATCAAAAACTTCGCATGGGGGAGTTGCAGCAGGCGATCGCGCCTATCGTGCGCGACCTCGTTCGGCTCTTCGACGATCTCGACCGTTCTGCTACGAATGCGGGACCTCAAGCCGGACGGGAGGTAACCCAGGTGACGCTGGGGGACTTTCGCAACGCCGTCGAGGACATTCTGTACCGGCAGGGCATTGAACGGTACGACGCCGACAGCGGCGCCGCGTTCGATGGCAAGGTCCACCGAGCCGCGCGTGCGCTTTCTACGAACGATCCTGCCACGGATCGGACTATTGCGCGGGTCATTCGCTGCGGCTTTCGCAGCGAGACGCGGGTCATCCGACCGCTCGAAGCGGACGTCTTCAGATTCCAGCCGTCTGCGCCGCCACCAGAACCGACGGCGGCGATGAGTTCTAGCACTTCC
>CAYSKR010000036.1:0-11769 GCA_964431675.1 uncultured Myxococcales bacterium | reverse complement strand
TTCTCTCTCGAAATCGCGCTTGTAACGTCGTCGGTTTCCTCAAAATAAACCAGCTTGCTCACGTTGTACTTCTCCGTGAAACCCTGAACCGTCTTATTTTTGTGCTCATATATACGCCGTTCAATGTTGTTGGTAACGCCTACATACATCACTTTGTTATTACAGTTGGTTAGCAGATAGACAAAGTATCGGTGCTCTTTAGGCACAAGATTTCTCCCTTCGGTCGAAATGACAGCACCAGTTGCTTTTCTGACCATTCTTTAACACTGATTTTGTAGTTGTTTAAACCAGGTCTCGGCGCGGGCAATGTGTTTCGGTTCCATTTGAAGCGCGAAGCAACTTTTTTGGTAGCAAAAACTTCCCGAATCGTACACTTTATTTTGTCATGACCCCTAGGCGTTCTTGAGCGCAAACGTCCGTTACCCCAGGCCACCCGAGATCGATGCGATCCGGCGCGCCCGTTGTGCCGTCGTCGAAGCCTCGGCGGGCACGGGCAAGACCTTCATCCTCGAACATCTGGTGCTGGATCAGGTTCTGGCGGGGGTTCCGATCGAGCAGATATTGGTGGTCACGTTCACCGAACGGGCCACCCTCGATCTGCGGCGCCGCATCCGCGACAAGTTGTCGAGCGTGCAGAGCGCCGGGGAGGGTGAGGCGGACCCGGGTCGGGGTGGAAGTGACGGCGCCTGGATCATCGACGAGCGCGCCAAGCTCCGCTTGCAGGCCGCCAGGGACGGCCTCGATCGCGCTTCCATCAGCACGATCCATGGTTTCTGCCAGCGTGTGTTGTCGGAGCATGCATTTGCGCATCGGCGCCTGTTCACCCAGGAAATCGTCGGCGCGGGGGCCGCGTTTTCGGCCGCGTTTCGCGACTGCCTGCGTGGCAATTGGGCGGTCTCGCCGGTCGAGCGGCCTTACCTTGAGGCCTACCTCGGCGCGAACTACAGGGCCGACAGCGTCGATCGATTGGAGAGTCTTTTGTTCGCTGCGCACCGGCAAGTCGCCATGGGCGCGGTGGTTCGGCCGGGCTTCGACGAGGGCCGCCTGCGCGCGGCCATCGCGGTTTTCGCGGGGTGCAAATGGGACATCGACGGGTGGAAGGCCGGGTTTCAGCAGGTCGGTCTGGGGCGAAGCATGAGCGCCATCCAGAAGCGCCTGGACTTTACGCGTGACCACTGCCTGCGCGTCGCCGGATCCTCCGACAATACCGCCGCTTTGCCGGCGTATCTGCTCGCGATGGAAATCGCCGAGAAGAAGTCGGGCCACTTCGAGTATCTGCGAGACAGGTGTTCGCCGGTCTGCGGTCCGGGTGTGCCCGCGCAGCTCTTGCCCCTGTGGGAAGCGCTGCGCGCGCTCGACGAGTTCACCGTCCCGCTCGCGGCCGCAGACGTCGCGCGCTGGCTGCCGGGCGTGTCGGAGGCGCTTGAGCAAGACAAACGCGCCGCCGGGATCATGGATTTCGACGACATGCTGCGGGCGGTTGATCTTGGACTCGCCGGGGTCGGAGGTGATGACCTGGTGGCATCCTTGCGGCGGAGGTACCGGGTTGCTCTGATCGACGAATTTCAAGACACCGACGACAAGCAGTGGCGAATCTTCCGTCGTCTGTTCCTGGGTCGGGACGAGGGTACACTGCTTGTCGTCATCGGGGATCCGAAGCAGGCCATCTATGGCTGGCGCGGTGCCGACGTCCACGCGTATCTGCGAGCGCGGAACGACATTCTTGCGCAAGGTGGTGTGGCAGTGTCCCTGGTGCGCAACTTTCGCTCGACGGCAGCGGTCGTGGCGGCCACGAACGCCGTGTTTTCCGCGGCGGGCAAGGAGTCCCTGTTTCGCGGGGCCATACCCTACGAGCGAGGGGTGGAATGCGGGCGCCCCGAGCTGCGCGCTGTCGATCGCGACGGGCACGATTATCCGGCCCTCAAGCTGCTGTCGATCGTGCCCGAGCGCGACGGGAAGTTGCGGGCAGGCGAGTTGCGTGGCGCTCTGTTGCGCCGCATGGCGACCGAGATCCGGGCCTTGCTCGATGGGGGTGGTGGGATGGTCGAGGCTGGGGTGATCACGCCGTGTTCGGCCCGCGACATTTTCGTGCTCACCCGGACGATCAGGGAGGGCGTCGAGGTGGGTGAGGCCCTGCACGCCGCGAGGATTCCGTACGCCTACTTCAAGCAAGAGGGATTATTTCGAACCGAAGCAGCCGACGCCATCGGGGACTTGCTTGCGGCGATCGATGATCCCGGGGACCGCAGCAAGCGCAGGCGGGCGTACCTGACACCGTTTTTTACGCTGCGTCTCGGCGATCTGAAGACAGCGGGCGGCAGCGCGACGGAGGAGTTCACGCTGGCGCGTCTGCTGGCCTGGAAAGCCCTGGCCGACCGCGGAGCCTACGAGGATCTATTCGCGCGCGTCGTCGACGAGGGCGGCTTGCATCGGCGCCAGCTCTTCTTCGGAGCGACCGAGCGCATGGTCACCAACGTACGCCACATCTTCGAGATTCTGCTCGAGTCGGCCTCCGGGGCAAGCCTTGGCTTCGGCGAATTGGTTACTTTGCTGGCGGCGTTTCGCTCGGGGAGCCGTCTTCCCGGTGGCGAAGATCCCGACGTGCAGCGTCTGCAAACCGATGCCGACGCGGTGCAGATCATGACGATGCACAAGGCCAAGGGCTTGCAAGCGGCCTTCGTCTTCGTCTACGGCGGGTTCCACGCAGCCAGCGGGTTTAGCAGCAACATTCGCACCTACCACGACGGTGGAACGCGCGTCGCACAGGTTGGCAAACCCAGGGATGCGGCGTTGCTGGAAAGCATGAAACAAGAGCAGCGCGAGGAGGACGAGCGCCTCATGTACGTCGCACTGACGCGCGCGCGAGCGACGACGTTCTTGCCGTATTTTGGCTCGCTCGAACGAGCGGAGACGTTGCTCGACGACGGAACCGTCATGGCGTCCGAGGTGGTTCAGCGTCTCACGGGCGCATTTGGCCCGATCAACTTACGGTTGCGCGCGCTGCTTTCGGACCCCGGCGCGCTGGCCGATGTTGACCACGAAGTCGTCCGGGTGCCCTGTCCCGACGCCGCGGGGACGACCGCGCCGTGGGACGAGCTCGGCGCGGCCGCTGGGGTGACGTCGCCTCGGGCTGCGCAGATGGTTGACTGGAACCCTGCGGACGTCGACGTCGAGCCTGGCGCGGCCGTGGCGCAGCGCATTCGATTGGAGCGCGCCGCAGCCGTGGGTCCGGTGGTGGTTTCGTACAGCCAGCTGGCTCGAATGGATCGCGGTGGCGACGATTTGGCTGCGCCAGCGCCGCGGGCGCACGAGCCCGCAGTGGTGCAGATCTTGGCGGAAGACGATCTTCCCGGCGGTGCCGCGACCGGCATTCTGTTGCACGATCTTCTCGAGCGGGTGCCGCTGTCGTCGTTCGTGGCCGGGGAGTCGTTCGAGACGTGGTGCCGTCGTGGCGAGATCATCGACTACCTTGATCACCAACTCGCCGAGGAGCACGCCCGATCCCGCCGACGCCGAACGATCGAGCGCACGGTCCATGGTGCTTTCACGACTGCCCTGCCAGGGGAGGGCGGAACGCGGCTGCCGCCGCTCGGCTTGTTGCCGCGGCAGGTGCTTCGCGAGGCGGAGATTCTTTATCCGTTGCCAGGCACCGGATCCGCCGCTGGTTTTGTGCGCGGGTTCCTCGACGTCCTGTTCGAACACGCCGGGTTGGTGTATGGCCTCGACTGGAAGAGTGATCGGGTGGGCGACGGTGGCGGAGCGACGGATGAACTGCGCCTTCATGTCGAGCGGCACTACGATCTGCAGATTCGTCTGTACACCCTCGGCATCTTGCGCATGCTCGATGTGCGGAACGAAAGCGCCTACCGCGAACGCTTCGGCGGGTTTCACTACGTGTTTTTGCGAGTGATCGCCCAGGCACCCGCCGGGTCAGACGCGGGCGTGGTTCTCGTGCGACCAGCATGGGGTGACGTCCAGCGCTGGCAGGACGAGCTTGAGCGGGATGAGCGGATCAACGTGTTGAGGCGAATGTGACCCCGCCTGCACTGACTCCCGAGGGAACCGGTCGGATGCGCGCCATGAGCGCCATCGCGCGCGGCGCATCGTCGCCGCTGCCATACCCGCAGGAGATCGAGCGCAAGCTGCTGGAGATCGATCAGCCGACCGAATTGCTCTACCTCGCGTGGGAGCTGACCCGATGGTCCGCCGCGCCCCCGTCGTCGCCCGCATTGCGCGCGCAGATGGTGCTGGCGGTGGCGACGTTGGTCGCACTCGCGCAAGGCCATGATTGCTTGCCGCTGGGGCAGGCGGAGACGCCGCGCCGGGCTTTTTTCGAAGCGCTCCTTGTGGCGCTCGGAATTGAGGAAGCGGAACGGGCAGCATTGCACGCACGCTGTGATGCGGCGGTTGCGGGCGCGCCCAGTGCGCTCGGCGACCTCGTCGGGTCACCAGGGGAGCGCTGCCCCCTCGTCCTCGATGCAGATGCGCTGTACATCCAGCGCGTGTACGTCGCCGAAACGCAGCTTGCGCTGGCGCTGCGCGATCGCCTGAACCCGACGCGCGCGCGCGTACGCTGGTTGCCGGCCGAGATCCAGGCGGCAGTCGCCGACGTTTGGGCCCACCCCCTGGCGCGGGACGGCGACATCACTCGACACAGCGCTGAGCAACGCCGCGCGGTCGAGGTAGCGCTGGAACGTCCGTTGACGGTGGTGAGCGGTGGCCCGGGCACGGGCAAGACGTCGGTGGTCATCACCTTGTTGCGCGTGCTCGTGCGGCTGGGGGTGACACCGGCGCAGATTGCCCTTGCGGCACCCACCGGAAAGGCAGCGCATCGCATGGCCCTTGCGATGGCGCAGCAACTCGGCGCGCGGCAAGGTCTGGCCACGATAGATGGCATTCTGGCGGACCATCTACCCGTACCAACGACGTTGCACCGTCTGCTCGGCTTTCATCCTGCGCGCCGCACGTTTCATTTTCACGAGCGGCGGCCCTTGCCCCATGCGTTTGTCATCGTCGACGAGGGATCGATGATCGACTTGTCGATGGCTGATACACTCTGCCGAGCGCTCGCTGCGGACACGCAGCTCTGCTTGCTTGGCGATGCCGACCAGATTCCCTCGGTCGAATCGGGCACGGTGTTTCGCGATCTGTCTGGCCGCGGCGTCAGACTGACGCGAAGTTTTCGCGTCAATCTCGACCGCCCAGAAGGTCGCGCGCTCGCGGATGTCGCGGATCGCTTCAGGCTTGGCAACCGGAATCACGCCCTGACGGTGCGAGCGCGCGCGGCCGAAGTCACGTTTTCAGGGGCGGAGTTTCTCGTCGGCGCTGCCGCCGCACGAGAAGAATTTCTGGAGCGTTGGTTTCACCGGTTCGTGGTCCCCACCGGTGCAGCGGCCGAGTGTCTTGGTCCGGCGTGGCGTTGGCAAGGCGGAACCTTGTCCGAGTCTCAACATCGAGCCGTCGCGGCCCTGTGTTCGCACTTCGACGCCGCCCGGCTGCTGTCGATTACCCGTGGCCCCGCTCGAAGTTCTGGCGCGGCCTCGCTCAACGAGGCACTCCTGGACATGTGGCGTCGGGCCGGGCTTGGGGGGTGGACAGCCGGGCGTTTTTCAGTCGGCGTTCCCGTCATCATGCAACGCAACGACCATGATCGCGACCTGTGGAACGGCGACTCGGGCGTGATCGTGGCGGTCGCCGGGCAAGACGGTGGGGCGGCCATGCACGCCGTGTTCGCGCGTCCCCGGGAGCAGGGCTTCGCGTCGTTTCCGCTCGACGCCGTCGCGCGCGATCTGGAACTCGGATTTGCGCTGACGGTTCACAAGGCGCAGGGATCCGAGTTTGACTCCGTCGGCGTCATCTTGCCCGACCAGGATCTGGCCTTGACCTCGCGGCAGATCTTGTACACCGCTCTGTCACGCGCGCGCAGCTCCGCGGTGTTGGTCGGTCGCCGCGACGTTCTGGAAGCCGGTCTTGCTCGCTCGGCCGAGCGCATGTCCGGCCTTGCCGCGCGCCTGCAGCCGGGCTGAACCTCGACTCAGCGGCGGATCAGGAACACCGGATCTCCCAGGGCACCAAGGCACGGCGGGGCGGGTTTCTTGCCGGGTTCGGTGACAAACGCGCGTGCGATCGAAGCGCCACAGGCGTTGCTCACCACGCCGTGACCGACTCCTTTGAATGTGAAGACCGACGCGCCGGAGAGGCTGGTTGCAGCGCGGGCACCCCAGGCCGGTGGCGTCACGGGATCCAGATCGCCCGACAGGACGAGAGTTGGCAGCGCGCTCGTCACGGCCTCGTTCGCTGTGGCCGGTGACGGTGCCACGTTCCATATCTCGCACATGGCGAAGTAGGTGATATTCGCCAGGTAGGGACGCAGATCCGCGTCCAAGGCGCCCACCGCGGCCAAGACTTTGCTCCTGCTGGTGAAGGGATACTCGTCCGCGCATTGCACGGACAAGTGCATGCCTAAACTGATGCTCGATTCGTCCTCGGACAGCTCCTCCAGGATACCCACAAATACGGTGTAGTTCGCGTCGCGCAATTGATAGACGAACTCGGGAAGAAACGGCCACACGGTCTCATCATACAAGAGCTGGCTGAGCACGTTCATCGCCAGGCCCGCCGTCAAGGAGATCTTGGTACCGTCGCTCAACGTCGCGGGTGCTGGCGCACGCGCAAGCCTGTCGAGAGCGTCGACCAAGGCCTTGCGAAGGCCCGGGTAGGTCCTGTTGCAGGTTGCCTGCGCCTCGCACATCGAGAACAGCAGCTTGAACGAGCGCTGGACCGTCGAGGGGTGCTCGGCCAGCAGATCCACGTCCGGCGGCACGACGGAATCGATGGTGACCGAGCGGATCCCCTGTGGATGTCTTCGCATGATCTCCAACGCCAGCCGGGTGCCGTACGAAATTCCCAAGAGGTTCCAGCGCTCGTAGCCGAGAGTCCTGCGGACATCGTCGATGTCGTCGGCATTCGCAGCCGTGTGGTACTGGGACAGATCGATGCCTTGTCCCACCAGGCGGGCGCGGCACGCCGCCAGAGCCGCTTTCGCAGCCGGAGAAAGATCCGCGAGCATCATCATGGGTCCCGGACCGATCGTGGGGTCCAAGATCACATCGGTTTCCGGGCAGGCGAGCGACGGTCGGGACGCGCCGGTGCCCCGCTGATCGATGACCACCAGATCCCGGTCTGCGAGGAAACCCACGAAGGGACCATCACTGCCTGCCACCAGCGAAAATGCCGTGGCGATGGCGGCACCACCCGGCCCACCTGCCAGATACACGACCGGATCGGCAAGCGGCGCGGCGGCGCGGCTTTTGACGATGGCGACAGCCAAGCGAACGGTTCGGCTCGAGGATCCGCCGCGTGCTTCCGGGACCGACACGTAACCGCACACGACGGTGCGATTGGCCGGAGGTTTGCCCGGGCAAGGGGCCACCTCGAAGACCAAGGTCGCCGCAAGGTCGCCCCGAGCGGCGTCTGCACTGGTGGCGGGACCGTCGGCGGCTCCGTCAAGCCCGGCAGAGGAGTCCACGCGCGCGGTGATGTCAGGCACCGCTGCGTCGACGCCGGCGAGGCTGGCGTCTGGCGAGGCGCTCGCGCCGTCATTCCTGCACGAGGCAAGGGCCAGCAACACAGTCAGCAATGGCAAGACGCCCACGATTTTCATTTTGGATCTCCTCATGTTTTGTCGGTGTTCGACCCTGTAAAGCACTTCAGCGGCAAGGCGCGCAAGTTCGACTGGCGCATCGCGGCCACCCGCCTGGCCCTGATGAGATCGTTTTACGGGCGTAGATCGCACCCGGTAGAAGATCGTTCGCGGTACCACCGCGCCGCTTCGTGAAGCTCGCTGCGCGCACCGGGGTGCAGCTCGTACGGTTCAGCGACCACGCGCGATTTGCTCTAGCTCGGCCTTCACCTGCGACCACGGGATCGTCTTTACACCCTCGTAGAAGCGGACGCCACGCTCAGCGGGCACGCCGCTGCTTCGCAATGCGGGTCTTGATATCGGACAGCGAGACCGCTTCCACGGCACCCGCTTCCACCTCGGTGATTCGACGCTCCAGCTCGCGCGCGAAATCAGAGTCGACATCGGCCGGGCCAAGTCTCATCGCCTCGCTGTCGATGCTGGACCACAGCCGTTGCGCCAGCTCCGCACGAGCCACCGGTTGAAGCTTGAGCGCCGCGTCGAGGATTTCCTTGTCCGACATGAGCCTATTTTACACTTCCGTCTCGGGTTTTACCGCTTCCACGTTTGCACGCTCCCTCGGGTGGCACCGATCCGCCGTCTGTTTCAGGTGTTTCACGCTGACCCGCGTGCTGATGCCAGTGAGGGCAAGGCCGGAGTCGCGGTGTCGGTGCTGGGCCATGACGCGGTCGACAAGCACGCGAGGTCAGCTTCCGCCTCGACGAGGTAGCGGACGCGCCACACTTTATCGGTGGACACCGAGGCGTGCCTCGATGCTGGCGTAGACCTCCTCGGCGGGCACCAGCGTTGCGGTACCGAGATCGATCTTGCGGTTGCGGCGCTCGATCTCGGCCTCCCAGGCAGGACTCAGCGCGCCGCCGGGCGACCGGTCGAGGCTGGTATTGAGCGCCTCGACCAGATCTTCACGATCCTCATCCGGCAGATCCATCACCGCATCCAGGATCTTTTTCACCATCGCCGTCATCATCATGAGTTTAGCCTGATTCATGCCTCCGCGCTCGTAGCTTTGTCCTTCGGTTTGTCCTTCGGTTTGTCCTTCGGTTTGTCCGCAAGCCGCTCCCTCGGGTGGCACCGATCCGCCGTATCCCCGTGCCGTCAAGCAGCTTCCGCGTCGTCCCCAAACTCGCGCGGCACAGATCCGTGCGCTACGATCGGCCCTCGGCGCTATGGATCTACTCGCTCTGTTTCACCAACACCTCGCGGCGGAGAAGCGCTCGTCGGCGCACACGGTGCGGGCGTACATGGCGGACGTGGGCGAGTTTCTGGAGCACGCGCGTGGTGCCTTGGGCAAGCCAGCGGATGTGAAGATCGCGCCTGCGGACTTGGACACGCTGGCGTGCCGCTCGTACTTGGCCAGTTTGCACGGGCGCAACGAAGCGGTGACGATCGCGCGCAAGCTGTCGGCGCTACGCACGTTTTTTCGCTTGCTGGTGCGGCGCAAGGTCATGGCCAGCAGTCCCGCGTCGGCGCTGCGCGCGCCCAGGCGCTCGCACCACCTGCCGACGTTCCTGGGCAAAGAAGAAACCGGGCACCTGCTTGACGATCTGCCAGCGCCCCCCAAGGCAGAAACGGAACGCGCCGCCGCTCTTGCCGCGCGCGATCAGGCGCTGTTCGAGGTGCTCTACGGCAGCGGCCTGCGCATCTCGGAAGGCTGCAACCTGGATCTGGGCGATGTGGTGGCCGACGGTCCCGCAGGCCGGGTCACCGTGCGTCAGGGCAAGGGCCGCAAGGATCGCATCGTGCCGCTCGGCACGAAGGCGTGGCAAGCGGTGCAGGCGTACTTGCCACAGCGGGCGCAATTGTCGCGTCCCACCGGCGACGCGCAGGCGCTGTTTCTCGGGCATCGCGGCAAGCGACTCGATCCGCGCGAGGCCCGCCGACGGCTGGTGCGGCGTGAGATCGCGACCGACGTGCGCCGGGTTTCGCCGCACGCGCTCCGGCACAGTTTCGCCACGCACCTGCTGGGCGAAGGTGCCGACTTGCGTTCGATCCAGGAACTGCTCGGCCACGCCAGCCTCCGCACCACGCAGCGCTACGCGCAGGTCGACATCGACCACCTCATCAAGGTCTATGACAAGGCCCACCCGCGCGCTACAGTGTCGCGCGGCAAACCAGTGCGGACGTGATTCGATCAATGCAAAATCAAGATTCCATTTTTCACGCCACCACCGTCCTGGCGGTGCGCCGCGACGGGCACGTGGTCATCGGCTCCGACGGGCAAGTGACGATGGGCAACACGGTCGTCAAGGGCAGCGCGCGCAAGGTGCGGCGGTTGTTCGACGGCAAGGTGATCGCGGGGTTCGCGGGCTCGGCAGCCGACGGAATCACGCTGTTCGAGAAATTCGAGGCCAAGCTGAAAGAGAGCAACGGCAACCTGATGCGCGGAGCGGTCGAGCTGGCCAAGGACTGGCGCACCGATCGGGCGCTGCGCCGTCTGGAAGCGTTGCTGCTGGTGGCAGACAAGGAAAAAACGCTGATGCTGTCGGGCACGGGCGACGTCATCGAGCCCGACAGCGATGCAGCGGCGGTGGGCTCCGGCGGCTCGTTCGCGCTGGCGGCCGCGCGCGCCCTGCTGGCCGAGACGAAGCTGTCGGCGCGCGACATCGCTGAGCGCGGCTTGCGCATCGCGGGCGAGATCTGCATCTACACCAACGATCATCACGTGTTCGAGGAGTTGTAATGTCCGCGCCGACCAAGCGTCCTGAAACACTGACCCCGAAGGCCATCGTCGAGGAGCTCGACCGCTACATCGTGGGCCAGAAGGACGCCAAGCGCGCGGTGGCGGTGGCGCTGCGCAACCGCTGGCGCCGGCAGCAGGTTCCGCCGCCCATGCGCGACGAGATCTCGCCCAAGAACATCATGCTCATCGGCCCGACGGGCGTCGGCAAGACGGAGATCGCGCGGCGCTTGGCGAAGCTGGCGGGCGCGCCCTTCGTCAAGGTCGAGGCATCGAAGTTCACCGAGGTTGGCTACGTCGGCCGCGACGTCGATTCGATGGTGCGCGATCTGGCCGAGACGGCGGTGTCGATGTTGCGCGACGAGGAGCGCGAGCGGGTGCTGCCTCGCGCGCGCGAAAACGCCGAGGAGCGGTTGCTCGACTTGCTGGCCGCACGACCGGCCCCGACGATTCCGCAAAACCCGATGTTGATGCCATCGGGCATCGACGTGACGGCTGCTGCATCTGCGGGGGACGCCACGCGCGACAGTCTGCGGCGCATGTTGCGCGAGGGGAAACTGGTTGACCGCATGATCGAGATCGACACCGCCGATTCGCCGCAGTCGTTCATCGACGTGTTCTCGGGCACCGGCATGGAGGAAATGGTCCTCAACCTGCAGAACATGTTGCCGCAGGGCCAGGGCAAGCGGACCAAGAAGCGGAAACTCAAGGTTTCCGAGGCATTGGAAACCTTGACCGAGGAAGAAGCCGCCAAGCTGGTTGACTTCGAGCGGGTGACCAAGGACGCCATGAAGCGCGCCGAGCAGGCCGGCATCATCTTCATCGACGAGCTCGACAAGGTTGCCGGGCGCGAATCAGGGCACGGTCCCGACGTGTCCAGGGAGGGTGTGCAGAGGGATCTGTTGCCCATCGTCGAGGGCTCCACGGTGTCGACGAAGTACGGGCCGCTCAAGACGGACCACGTGCTGTTCATTGCGGCGGGGGCCTTTCACGTTTCGAAACCCAAGGATCTGATCCCCGAGTTGCAAGGCCGCTTCCCCATCCGCGTCGAGCTCGAAGCGCTGTCGGACGCCGACTTCGTGCGCATCCTGACCGAGCCTGAGAACGCGCTGACCAAGCAGTACACGGCGCTGCTGGCCACCGAGGGCATCACGCTCGACATTCAACCTGGGGCGGTGCAAGAGATCGCGCGCATCGCGGCCGATGTGAACGGGCGCATGGAAAACATCGGTGCCCGCCGGTTGCACACGATCATGGAGCTGCTGCTCGACGAGATCGCGTTCGAAGCCCCCGAGCTGGGCGCGCGCACGATCCCCATCACCGCCGAGTACGTGCGGAAACGACTGGGCGAAGTCCTCACCGACGAAGATCTGTCGCAGTACGTGCTGTA
>CAYSKR010000035.1:0-8203 GCA_964431675.1 uncultured Myxococcales bacterium | reverse complement strand
GGCGGAATATCAAGCGAAGCTCGGTGCCCGGATAGATGGTCTCGGTTGCGGTCAGTTCGTCGCAGACGTGCTCGAGCGTCGCGTCCTGGGCAGCAGTTGCCTGTCGATGTAGTCGCACCGTGAGCGTCTTCGCTTGGAGGTCTGGTCGAAGGTCGGACACTGCGGTTCAGCAAGGACCGACCATGGCCGCCGCCGGCATTCTCATCGCTGTGCGCCATTTCCGTGCCCATGAAACCAGCGCAAATATTCAAAACAAATTGAACTTACGCAAGGAAGTTCGGACAGTGCGGCGCTCAGGGCCTACTGACGTGGCGGCGCCGGTCCAACCCTCGGCAGCCCGGTTCGGCGGATCCGTCCCTTTACCCATCCGACGGACAAACGAGGGGGAGAGGCTCGCGCTTGTTTCGTCGGTAGATGCGGAAGTCCTTCTCGTCGACGGTCAGGATGAGATGCCGGGGATGAATCTCACTCATTCGAACCAAGCACAGATCTGCGAGGTCCGGACTCCGGTCGGAATAGCGCTGCGCCAATGCGGTGAGTTGAGGGATGTGTTCCAGGCAGTTGAAAGCCAAGGTCACGAGCCCGTCGTTGATCATGTCCAGTACCGTTGTGGCACTACCCAGATGAAACGCGGTTTCGGCAAGTACCGGCTCGCACGTCAGAAGCGGCACATCTATCCGTCTGATAACGGCCATCGCCCAGGAGTGGTGGGCATCAGTCCGGTTCGCAAACGCAACCAGAAAGCCCGTGTCGGCGATTCCTTTCACGTGCGTGAGAAACCCTTACGCGCGGACAGGCCTTTCGGGCCTTTGATGATTCCAGCCAGGCGCATGAACGATGGCTCTCCGCTGGTCCGTCTACCCTTTTGCAGGTGATCCTTGACTACGCGTCCCATGGACACGCCACGCGTGCGCGCGACCTCTGCCAGCCAGGCCGCGAGATCGTCGTCAAGGCGAACGCTCAATGTATGACCCATAATGACAAAATGTATTACATCTGAGGCGACTGTCAACCTCAACGCGCCAGCAACCAATCGCTATCGCTTCTGCCGCTCGCGCGCAGGCAGGAGAACCGCCAGCTTCAAGAGGGCGCGCAACGCGGCGGGGCTCATCGCGTCGGCCAAAGCCACCAAGCGATGAGCATGGGGAGACGTGCGGGGCTCCCGCGCCTGGTCGCGGGCGGACATCCCTACCAGGTAGTCGGTGCCAACATTCAAGGCTGTGGCCAGGGCGCAAAGGGTCGAAACCGATGGCTCGAAGGCACCACGCTCAAGGCGCGACACGGTTTCGTCGGTGAGTCCGGCCGCCTCGGCAAGGGCAGCCTGGGTAAGGCCAGCGCGCTTCCGCGCCTCAAGAACTCGTTGGGCAAGAATCTTGCGAAGATCGCGCTCGGCCACGATCGGACGTTAGCGGCCTCGCCATTCATGGACAGTCTGGCCGCGTCGTCGCGCGCGGCCCGAACCCCCGCCAGGCGCGTTTCCAGGCTTGACTGGCGGGCCACGGCGCCAAGATTACATGACTATCCCGGACGCGCCGGGTCGGGTATTTTGACGACATGACGATGACAACAACCGCAAGCGGCTTGCAGTACGAGGACACCTTACCCGGCGACGGGGCCGTGGCCGTGGCCGGAAAAACCTGCGTGATGCACTACACCGGCTGGCTGTGGGTGGACGGCAAGAAGGGCAGCAAGTTCGACAGCTCGCTTGACCGCGGCAAGCCGTTCTCGTTCGGCCTCGGCAAGCGGCAAGTCATCGGCGGCTGGGACGAGGGCGTCGCAGGCATGAAGATCGGCGGCAAGCGCACGCTGATCATTCCGCCGAACCTTGGTTACGGCGCGCGCGGCGCGGGCGACGACATTCCTCCCAACGCCACGCTGATCTTCGAAGTGCAGCTGGTCGAACTGCGGTAGTTGCCGCTACCGGCTCAATATCAACGACTTACGCATTGCCGCGATAAGGGGATCTCTCATCTGCCAGCCTGAACCGAACCGCGCCGCCCTTCATGTTGCTGGCCTGCACGGCAAGGCCCAGGACACCCGACACCGAGCGCACCAGCGAGAGCCCGATGCCACAGTGGATTCCCGCCTTGGATCGCGCCTGTTCGACGCGAAAAAATCGGTCGAACAGACGCGGCAACGACGCCTCGGGAATGGGCGGTCCACTGTCGCACACGTCCAGCACCATGCCACCGTCCTTGTGGCAGTCGACCCAGATGCGCCCGCCGGCATCGGTGTACTCGCACGCGTTCGCCAGCAGGTTTCGCACCACCACCCGCAGCTTGTCGGAGTCGGTCTCCATGGCGGCCTCGGGATGCACTCGGTTCTCGAACACGAGCTTGCGTTCCTGTGCCTTGGCCTGCAGCGGCTTCCAACATGCGCCGATGAATTCGCGCAACGCCACGGGTTCACGCTCAACCTCGATCTGGCTCGCATCCAGACGCGCCAGGAGCAACAGATCCTCCACCAGGCCGTGCATGTCGGCCACGATGGTTGTTGCTTCGGCGACCACCTCTCGGTACTCCTGCGCCGTGCGATCACGCGAGGTCGCCACCTCAAGCAGCATGCGCAAGCCTGCCAGTGGGGTTCGCAGCTCGTGACTTACGTCCGCGGTGAAGCGGCGCTCACGCGCGAACGACTCGTCGAGGCGAGCCAGAAGCTGGTTGAGTTTCTCGACCGGCGGCAACAACTCCTGGGGCAGATCCTTCACGAAAACCCGGTCTCCAAGCCGCGCCTCGTCGATGCGGCCGATCTCGTCCGCCAGGGAGGCTGCGGGCCGCAACCCACGCGACACCGAAAGCGCCGACGCTGCTGCGGCAACAACCAGCGACGCGGCACCAAAGCCCAGGAGTAGCAGACGCAGGCTGGCCAGGGTTGCATCCTCGTCCGCGACGCTGCGAGCCACCACCACCGTGAGCTGGCGACGAGTGGCCGGAGGCGTCTTGAGGCTGACGCTCATCCAGCGGCCAAACATCGATGCCTGAACGAAGCGACCCGGCTTGCCGTCCGGCAGCACGCAGCGCGAGATCGACGGGGCGGTGAACTCCCCCGGAGCCTTCGCGAGATCGCGGAGCCCAGGCGGCGCACGCAGCAACGAGCGCGAACGCGCCAGGAAGTTTCCATCGGGACTCCAGATTTCCCAATAGCCCGTCGATTTGTGTTGATCAAACTCGGGCAACGCCGTGATCTCTTCAAACTCGAACCTGTAGGACTCATGGCGGTGCTCCTCCACCATGCCGACGAGGGCGCGCGCTTCATACAGCAAGCGATCATCGAAGGCGCTCCAGATCGCGCGACGAAACATGATGTACACAAACAGCGAGAAAGCGGCCAGGACCACCGCCAGCACAGCCAGGGTCGATGCCGTCAACCGAACCCGCAGCGAGCGGTTGGCCGACGACGCCGCAGCCGCGGTCACGCAGGCACACCCAGCATGTAGCCCTGACCCCGGTAGGTGTGAATCAGCTTCGTGTCGCCGTCCTGATCGATCTTCTTGCGCAGGTAGCCGATGTACACGTCGACCACGTTGCTCGTTCCAGGACGGAACGTGAAGTCGTAGACATGCTCCCAGATCTCGGCCCGCGTGACAATCTGGCCTTGCCGCGTCGCCAGGTATTCCAGCAATCCATACTCGCGCGCCGAAAGCGCGGTGACGACGCCCTTGCGTTTGACCAGGCGCGCGGTGACGTCGACCTCAAGGTCGGCCACCTTGATGACCGTCTCCTTGAGGTCGTAGCGGCGCCGGACCACGGTGCGCACGCGCGCGAGCAATTCATCGAGTGCGAACGGCTTGACCAGGTAGTCGTCGGCACCCGCGTCGAGGCCAGCCACGTGATCGGGCACACCGTCCCGGGCGGTCAGGATCAGCACCGCGGCGCGATTGCCCTTCGCCCGCAACAGCCGCAAAACCGTCAATCCATCGACCTCGGGCAAGTTCAAGTCCAGCACGATGACGTCGTACTCGGCGGACTCGGCGTGGCTCAGCGCCGCCTTGCCATCCATCACCGCATCGACGGCATAGCCAGCCTCGCGCAACCCCTGGGCAACCGAACGAGCAAGAGGCGCGTAGTCCTCCACGAGCAAGATGCGCATGACTGAGCATTCTGTCACGAAACGGGTGGTACTGTCAGGCAATGTCGTTACCGATAGAGAAGGACGTTCCGCTCGCCGCCTTCTGCACGCTGGGTCTTGGCGGGCCGGCCCGCCACTTCGCCGAGGTTGGTGACGAGAAGACGCTGGGCGATCGCCTCTCGTGGGCACACGACCAAGCTCTGCCGGTATTCATCCTGGGCGGCGGCTCGAACCTGGTGGTGGCGGACGAGGGCTTTCCCGGTCTGGTGATTCGCCTGATGCTGCGCGGCCTGAATGATGAGCCGAGCATGAGCGGCCGAGCCTCCGCGCCAGGCGACGTCGTCCTCCTCCGCGCCGCTGCCGGCGAGCCGTGGGATCCCCTGGTGGCGGGTGCCGTCGCGCAAGATCTGACGGGGATCGAGTGCCTGTCCGGTATCCCAGGAAGCGTCGGTGCCACGCCCATGCAGAACGTGGGTGCCTACGGCCAGGAAGTCGCTGACACGATTCACAGGGTGCGCGTGCTTGACCGCCAATCGTTGCAAGTTCACGAACTCGCCGCGGTCGAATGCGGCTTTTCGTACCGCGACAGCATGTTCCGTCGCGCGCCCGATCGATACGTGGTGCTCGCCGTGACCTTCGCCCTGGTTCAAGGTGGCGCACCAAAGATTTTGCACGACGAGGTCCGCGGGCGCGTGGCGAGGTTGCCCGGGACACCGACAGTTGCGGCCGCGCGCGCCGCAGTGCTGGCGCTGCGCGCAGGCAAATCAATGATCATCGATGCCAAGGACGAGAATCGTCGCAGCGTTGGATCGTTCTTCACCAACCCGGTCATCGCCGAGGCGCAAGCCGAAGGCATCTTCGCGCAGGCCGTGCGCGAGGGCCTGGTCCGATCACCGAACGAGGTGCCACGAACGCTGGTCGCGCCAGGAAAAATGCGGCTGTCGGCGGCGTGGCTGGTCGAGCGGGCGGGCATCGCAAAGGGTTTTCGGCGTGGCACGGTCGGCGTGTCGTCCCGCCATACCCTGGCCCTGGTGCATCACGGCGGCGGCACCACGGCGGAGCTGCTGGCGCTGGCGCGTCACGTGCGCGACACGGTGGCGGCGCGTTTTGGCGTGACGCTGACGCCCGAGCCGACGTTGCTGGGCGTGACGCTGTGATGACCGCCCCGAGAAGTTCCGCTTGAAAGTGGGCGCGCCGGGAAACATGATGGGGGCTCCTCATGACAAACAAAACGTTCACGCAAGGAGAATGACCCATGTCACTGGTGCAAAACCCCGCTCCCGATTTTACCGCCACCGCCGTTGTCGACGGCGACTTCAAGTCCATCAAGCTGTCCGAACACCGCGGACAATGGGTCTACCTGTTCTTCTACCCGCTCGACTTCACGTTCGTGTGCCCGACCGAGATCATCGCGTTCTCGGACGCCAATGAAAAGTTCAAGGCCATGAAGACGCAGATCCTCGGCTGCAGCGTCGACAGCAAATACGTTCACCTGAAGTTCATCGAAACGTCGCGCAAGGACGGCGGTCTTGGCGGCTGCGCGTACCCGCTCGTCGCCGACTTGTCGAAAGAGATCGCGCGCAGCTACGACGTGCTGGCCGGCGACAAGTCCTTGCGCGGCTCGTTCATCATCGATCCAAAGGGCGTCGTCCGTCAGGCCACCATCAACGACCTGCCGGTTGGCCGCAGCGTCGACGAGGCCTTGCGTCTGATCGAGGCGTTCCAGTACACCGAAGCGCACAGCGGCGAAGTTTGCCCGGCCAACTGGACGCGCGGCTCGGACACGATGAAAGAATCGCCGAAGGGCGCGAAGGAATACTTCAAGCAAAAGAACGCATAGGCGAACGCGACTTGCCTCGATGTATGGTGCGCCTCATGCGACCAATACAGCTCGGCTCAAGTCTCCTGTTCGCACTGGCGTTTGCCTGTGCCGGCATCCCGGCGGTCACCGCTCCAGCGCCGCCCACGGTCCCGATCGCGCCGTCGGCGGCTGCGACTCCCACACCACCGCACGACCCACTTGATGCCCCGCTGCCGGTCGATGCGCGCGTGCGGACCGGCACGTTGCCCAACGGGCTGCGCTACTTCATCCTGCCGCACAAGAAGCCGGAGAAGCGGGCGCAGCTGTGGCTGGCGGTGAACGCGGGGGCGGTGCAGGAGGACGACGACCAGCGCGGACTTGCCCACTTTGTCGAGCACATGGGCTTCAACGGAACCAAGGCCTTCCCCAAGCAGGATCTGGTCAACTTCCTCGAGAGCATCGGGATGAAGTTCGGCCCCGACCTGAATGCGTACACGTCGTTCGACGAAACCGTGTACCAGCTGCAGGTGCCGACCGACAAGGCGGACCTGTTGGCCAAGGCGCTCAGCGTGCTGCGCGAATGGGCCAGCAACGTCACGTTCGATCCAGGCGAAGTCGACAAGGAGCGGGGCGTTGTTCTTGAGGAATGGCGCCTCGGTCGTGGTGCCGGCATGCGCATCTTCGACAAGCAAGCACCGATGCTGTTTAGCGGATCGAAGTACGCCGAGCGGCTGCCGATCGGAAAGCCCGAGATCATCAAGGGCGCCCCGCGCGACGCGCTGCTGCGCTTTTACCGCGACTGGTACCGGCCGGATCTCATGGCGGTGATCGCGGTGGGGGACTTCGCCGCGGACGACATCGAGCGCCGCATCAAGGCCGAATTTGCGACGCTCCAGAACCCCGCCCGGCCGCGGCCACGGCCCATCGTCCCAGTCCCACCGCACGACCAGACGCTGATCAGCATTGAGACCGATCCGGAAATGCCAAGCACGTCGGTGGCGATCTACGACAAGCTCCCGCACCGTCCGGAGACGAGTGCGCGCGACTACCGGCGCATGATTGCCGAGCAGCTTCACGGAACGATGTTGACCGAGCGCCTCGATGAAATGAGGCGCAAGGCGGATGCGCCTTTCCTTGGTGCAAACGCAGGCACGTCCAAGTTCGTCCGCGCCATGGACGTCTTCGCGCAGTCGGCGCTGGTCAAGGAGAGCGGCACCCTGCGGGCAACCGAGGCACTCATGGAGGAACGCCTGCGGGTGGAACAGCACGGCTTCACCCAGACCGAGTTCGATCGAGCAACCAAGGCGCTGGTGCGGAGGTACCGGCAGGCCGTCGCCGAGCGCGACAAGCAGGACGGCCACCAATTCGCCGGAGAGATCGTGCGCTACTTCTTGCAGGCTGAGGCCATGCCTGGCCCCGAGGCCGAGCTGTCACTGCTCGAACGATTTCTGCCCACGTTCACTTTGACCGAGTTGAACGGCCTGGCGAGAACTTGGCGCCAATCGGCCAGCGAGGTGATCGCGATTTCGGGTCCAGACAAGATGAAGAAACCAACGCCAGAGTCCATTGCCGCGACGGTGGAGACGGTCAAGGGCCGAGCGCTCAGCGCCTACACCGATGCGGTGACGAACGTGCCACTGCTTGCCAGCGCGCCAAAGCCTGGCACGGTGACGGCGACGCGCGCGATCCCCGAGATCGGCGCGATCGAGTGGAAGCTGTCCAATGGAGTGCGCGTGGTCGCCAAGGCGACCGATTTCAAGAACGACGAGATCAGGATGTCGGCGTTTTCCCCGGGTGGGCATTCGCTGGTCAAGGACAACGATTTCGACTCGGCACAGTTTGCCGACAACATCGTGGGCGAGGCGGGCATCGGCCCGTTCGACGCGACAGCCCTGCGCAAGGCGCTCACCGGCAAGATCGTGTCGATCAATTCGAGCATCGGCGAACTGCAAGAGACCTTGTCGGGCAGTGCATCGCCGGACGATCTGGAAACGCTGTTGCAGCTCATCACGTTGCAGTTTACGGGAGTGAGGCGAGACGAGACGTCGTTCGAAGCATGGAAGGCCCGCGAGCTAGAGCACGTGCGCAACCGCCGTCTGAACCCGGAGATGTCGTTCGTCGAGGACTTTATGATCTTCGCCACCCAGAATCACCGGCGACGCCAGCCCGCCACGCCCGAGGTCGTCCAGAAGGTTGAGTTGAACAAGGCCCTGGCCATCTACAAAGATCGTTTCGCTGACGCGAGCGATTTCACGTTTGTGTTTGTCGGCAACGTGACACCCGAACGGTTGCGGCCGCTGGTTGCGACCTATCTTGGTGCTCTGCCCACGACCA
>CAYSKR010000034.1:0-6231 GCA_964431675.1 uncultured Myxococcales bacterium | reverse complement strand
GTTCGCGCGAATACTTCCCTTTCAGAAAGTCGCCGCCGGAGAAGCGCCAGGTGATCCGAGCGTTGTGGTCTGACATGAATGAGGCCCCCCGAGCGGGGGAAATGGTACCTTGATCGACGTCAGATGGTCGCCGGTTTTTTTCGCCGATGGATCGCGGCGCTGTTGGCGTGTGGCTGCGGGGCCGAGCCTTCGCCCGTGGCGCAGCTCGATTGGTCGCAAGCGGTGGCTCCTACCCCCGCGCCCGTGCCGCCGATGAAGCGGCTGCACATCGATCGCACGTTCCTTATCGATGAGACTGGGCAGGCACTGCGCCTCCGTGGCGTCAACGTGTGCTCGCTCGAGTTCGATCGCGACGGAGCCAACTGGAAGCTCGGCACCGACGGCAGCGCACTGCTGGCGACGCTCAGAGATGCGGCACGCTGGCACGCCAACGTGGTGCGCGTGCCGGTCAATCAGCAGTGGTTTGTCGAAGACGACAGCTACGTGCAGCGCGTGGAGTCGATCATCGACGATGCCAATCGCCGCGGCCTCTACGTGCTGCTCGACGTACAGTGGGAGCTCGGCCGCAAGCTCGATCCCTACTGGGACAACATTCTCAAGCTGCCCACCTTCGGTCCGGGCAACACCACCGAGGCGTTCTGGCACAAGGCGAGCTCGCGCTGGGCCAACCGCACCAACCTGCTCTACGACTTGATCAACGAGCCGCACGGCCACGACGCCGAGACCACCGCGCGCGCCATGCAGGTGCTCGTCGACGCGATTCGCCAGCGAGACACCCTGGCGGTCATCGTGGTGGGCGGCATGGATTGGGCGCACACCGTCGACCACTACCGCACCCACCCGCTCAAGGGGCCCAACTTGCTCTACTCGGCGCATCAGTACCTCCCCTGGGACGACGTGGGCGGCTTCGCCCGCCGCTTCGGCAACGCGGCCAAGAAGGTGCCTGTGATCATTGGAGAATTTATCGCCGAACAGAGCACCCTCGAGTACGCGCAGAAGCTGGTCAGCACTGCCGAGAGTGAGGGCGTCAACGGTTGGCTCCCCTGGGCCATCGGCTGCGGCTTCGACGAGACCTCGGATCAGAGCGTCGAGCCGCTCAAGTTTCTCGCCGCGAAGATGCGCGAACTCAACCCGTGACGCCAAGGCGGAAGAATATTGAGGCGGCCCCCCCCCGAGCGGAGGAAATGGTACCTTGATCGACGTCAGATGGTCGCCGGTTTTTTTCGCCGAGTGAAGCAAGTCGGGGCATTGGGCTGGTCCCTTGCCCTGGGCGGGTGCCCCTTCACCCCTGGCGTTGCCACTGACGCGGCCACGGATGCGCTGCTGCGCGACGATGGTGGGCCGTCGGACCGCCCGGCCACGACGGCACCCGAGATCGCCGCCGTCGACTTCACGGTGTCCGGCTGTGCGTCGTACGATCCCGTCGGACCCCGCTGCAGCAGCAAGCCCCCGGCCCGGTTGACGTTCGCACCCATCGCCACCGCCAACGTCAGTCGATTCTTGTGGGACTTCGGCGACGGCACCGCTCGTTCATCCGAGCGAATGCCCATGCACACGTACGCGCTGCCGGGCACTTACGACGTGACGCTGTTCGGCGCGTCGCCCGTCGGCACCATCTCCCGGGTGCGGATCGCGCTGGTGGCCGCGCTGGCGAACGAACTCGGCGACGCGTGCGACGTGGACGCCCAGTGTGCAACGCCGCTGACGTGCCTGTGCGGAACCGCCAACATGTGCCGCATGGCTTTCACCCGAGGCACATGCTCTCGCCTCTGTAGCGCGATCGATTGCGGCACCAACGCCGCGTGCGCCGACTTGTCTGCGCCTGCGGGCACGCGCAACCCGGAACCCTGGCAAGGTGCCCGCTGCGTTCGCGCCTGCAGCGAAGACAGGGACTGCAACCCGGATCACCGCTGCCGCTTGTTGCCTTCGCGGCCCGCCGGCACGTGGCTGCGCGGGTGCTTTCCCGATCTGCTGGGCGAAGTCGGGGATCCGTGCCGCGGCGCTTCAGGACTGCTGCAAGACGATGCCTGCCTGAGCGGCCGGTGCGCCGACATCGGCGGGCTGGGCCTGTGTACTACAGACTGCCGTACCACCATGTGCCCCGGGGGCGGTGCCTGCGCCGAATTCAATGACGGACGCTTCTTGTGCCTGCGGACTTGCTTGGCGACGTTTGCCTGCAACCGAGATCCGCTGCTCGCCTGCTCGGTCGCCGACGGCAAGGGCCCGCTCGGCTTTCAGGTCACGGGTGCCGGTCCAGACGTTAGCTATTGCGGCCCGCGACGGTGCAGCAACTCGCTTGATTGCGGCCCCAGCGGTGTTTGCAAGAGCGATGGCACCGCCTCCCAGTGCGTACGGCGCGGAGCGTAAAAGCCCGAAACGGAGCGGGGGCGCCGCCGTCAAGCACCCTTTGGCGTAACCTTGGTGGCGTAACCTTGGTGGCGCGTCTGGCGTAATATGGTGAGCGATGAACATTCGTACCCTTGTTTTAGCATTCGGGGGCGCGCTCATGACGCTTGCGGCGTGTGAGTCATCCGGGCCGCCCGCGCCGTCGAGCCCTGTCGGAACCGGCGGCGGAGCAGGAGTCGGAGCGGGAACTGGCGGCGCTCCGGCGGTCAACCGGCCTGACGTCGAACCAGTTGACGCACTTGCGCCGACGGCATCAGGTGGTGGGGCCGGGACCGGAATCGCTGGTCGCGGCGGCACTGATGGATCTTCGGCCACGGGAGGTGCCGGGGCTGGCGGGGTGGCCGGGGCGGGGCCCGCGAATCCGTATCCCGCTCCGCCGTATGGCTTCACGGTCGGACAGACCATGGCGAATCTGGATTTCCGCACGCGCACGGGCACCAGCGTGACCCTCGGGGATCTGCGCGCCCGCGCCGGTGCCAAGGTGATCCTGTGGTCATCCGGTGCCGAGTGGTGCACGGTGTGCCGAAGCAAGGTGCCTTTGCTCAAGAGCCTGCAGACCACGCGCGGGCCCACCGGTCTGGTGGTGATGGAGTCATTGCACCAGGCGCAGAATTACACGCCGTCCGACGCCGCGACCCTTGATCGATGGTCGCAGTCGTACACGCCGAATTACACGCTCCTCATCGAAAAGTCGCCCCCGTACGAATCGCGTCAGGGCAACCCGCTGGTGTTCGTCATCGATGCGCGATCGATGAAGATTCTGTTCCGCGAGACCTATTCCGGCACCGGCACGCTGACCGCGCAAGTGAATGCGGCGCTGACGGCGGCTCAATAGAGGTCGCCCAAGTGTATTTGCCCCATCGGCGCGCGTTCCTGGCGTCGCCCGTCTTGCTGATTGCGGGACTCGCCCGGGCCACGCCCGGAGCACGTGCGTCCGACTTTTTCCTGCGCGCCGTCCCGGGGACCTCGTGGAAGGGCGGGTTTCGATTGGCCGACCACCTGGGCAAGCGTCCGGTGGCGCTGTCGTTCTTCGCCACCTGGTGCCGCCCGTGCGAGCTCGAACTGCCGCTGCTCGAAAAGGAGCGGGTGCGGCTGGAACCGCGCGGCCTGGTGGTGGCCAGCCTCGCCATCGACGGGCCCGAGACCGCGGCGCAGATCGCGGCCATGGCGCGGCGGCTGGGGCTGCGCTTCCCGGTGCTGCACGACGCGGATTCGACGGTTGCCAGCCGGTACGTTCCGCGACGGACCGTCCCGTTCTTGGTGCTCATTGATAAAGCCGGACTCATCGTGCGCGAGCGCGAGGGTTGGAGTCAGGACCACGCCCGGAGTCTTCCGGGCGAGCTCGAGGCGCTGGTCGGAGCATGACGATTCGCTCCTCCGTGCTGGCGTTGCTGCTGGCGGGAGCAACACCAGTCTTTGCACAGGGTCTGCCGCCACCGGCGACAACCGCAACGCCTGCGCCACCAACGCCGCCTGCAACGGTGAGCGGCTCAACTTCGACCGTGGTTGATTGGCGCGGGGACAACCGCAACGGCGACGACACCGACGATCATTTCGGCACCGCGATCATGCGCACGCAGCTCGGCCTCGATGGAGGCGATACCCGCGCCGAGCTGCGTTTCGATGGTGAAGGCTTCGTCAACCTACCCGTCGGTCCGGCTGCACCTGATCGACGCAGCGATCTGCGGCTCGAGCGCGCGCGCCTTGATTTCGATCGCGAGCTTGGCACGCACGGTCGCCTCGAACTGGCGCTCGGCGACTTCTACGCGCAGGTCGGGCGCGGCTTGTTGCTGAGCTTGCGCCGAGTGGACGAGCTTGGCCTCGATGTCGCGCTGCGAGGTGCCCGGGCTCGCGTCGGGTTGCTCGATGATCGGATTTCGCTCGCCCTGCTCGGCGGCACCACGAATGCCGTGAACGTCGAGCGGCAACGGCTCGCCCGCGTCGACGAGCCCGAGGACCGGATCGGTGCCGCTCGTGTCGAGACGCGCACCGGCGACCTCGTGCTGGCGCTGCACACGGTCGGCTCGCGTGAGTCGGAAGAAGCACCGCTGGGTGGCGCCGACCAATCGCTTGGCTGGGGCGGCGGTGCCGAGGGCACCGTGGGCCCGGTGGCCTTCGCGGTCGAGGTCGATCGGCAGCACCGGCGCATCGCCGGCCAAAGCTTGACCGGCCTTGGCGCATACGGCACCGCAACCGCCACCACCGGACGCGTGACTCTTCTTGCCGAGGGCAAGCACTACGACGGATTCGCGGCGCTGGTGTCGCGCCGGGTGATCGGCGGCGATGGCCGCCTCTTGCTGTCGTTGCCGCCCACCGCCGAGCGACTGGATCAGGAGGTGCTCGACAACACCGACATCACGGGCGGAAGGCTGCGTGCCGACGTCGTCGTGAGCGCCGAGACCGCGAGCAGCGTGCATGCGAGCCTCGGAGTCTTTCGCAACCGCTTTTTCGACCAATGGTTCAGCCACGGCTTCGCTGGGGTCGACTGGCGGCGGGAGTCTGGTCTGGCGCTGCTGCTGGCCGGTGGCCATCGGCGCGAATGGCAGACCGACGGAACCCCGGTGCGAGAGATCGCGCACGCCGAGCTCGATGTGCTCGTTCCGCTCGGAGACCGGATCTCGATGCACCTCGCGGCCAAGCACCAGACCGTCACCGAAGGCGCTGCTGCGAGCCGCGACGTCTTCCACCGCGGCGACTCGGCCGTCGAGCTGTCACTCGCCGAGCGCTGGTCTCTCGGTGGTGGGCTCGATTGGGACACCCAAAAGCGCGCGGCCGGACTGGCGCAGGCGTTCCCCTGGGCCTTCGTCCGCTGGCGACCCGGTGACAGGCTGCTGGTGCAGTTGCTGGGCGGGGCGCAGCGGGGCGGCATCCGCTGCATCGCGGGAGCCTGTCGCGAGCAGCCCCCGTTCACCGGTGTTCGCGCGGACGTGACCGTGCGCTTTTAGAGTGCGTTGCGGAAAAACGGCGACGATATGATTTCGTAAGCGTTCAGCCGTCAGCCGTCAGCCGTCAGCCGTCAGCCGTCAGCCCTGCAAGCGCTTCCGAGACTTTGGGTGCGCTACTGACGGGCCGGGTCCGAGTTTCGAAATCAGCAAGTACATGTATTTGCTGAAAGCTGACCGCTGATGGCAGAACGCTTACATGATTTCAACCACTCGATGCTTGCGTGCTGGCGTGGCCTCGCTGGTCGCGATGACTTTCGTGGTCGCCTTAGGAGGGTCGAGTTGTCGCAGACACCCGCTTGGCACCTTCGAGGAAGGTGCCGATGGCGGGACCGGCGGCACAGCCACCATGGCTACGGGAGGCGCTGGTGGCGGCACAGCCGCCATGGGTACGGGAGGCGCTGGTGGCGGCGCGGGTGCCATGGGTACGGGAGGCGCTGGTGGCGGCGCGGGCACCATGGGTACGGGAGGCGCTGGTGGCGGCGCGGGCACCATGGGTACGGGAGGCGCTGGTGGGGATATTTGCAGCGCCGACAGATGGTGCTGGCAGAACTCTCTGGCCCAGGGGAATAGCCTGGGGGCGGCGTGGGGCAGCGGGACGGGCGACGTCTGGGTCGTCGGCCTTGATGGGACCATCGTTCACTGGAACGGCAGCGTTTGGATGAGCGCGACCAGCGGAACGACGAACGTGCTCTACGGCGTGTGGGGTAGGGCGGCGAGCGACGTCTGGGCCGTCGGCTCTGGGGGGGCCATCGTCCACTGGAACGGCAGCGTCTGGATGAGCGCGACCAGCGGAACGACGAAGGTGCTCTACGGCGTGTGGGGCAGCGGGACGAGCGACGTCTGGGCCGTCGGCCTTGATGGGACCATCGTCCACTGGAAC
>CAYSKR010000033.1:0-3218 GCA_964431675.1 uncultured Myxococcales bacterium | reverse complement strand
CTTTCTTCTTCTGCAAGCCGCGCCGGATCAGCGCGTCGACCTCGGTGGGCACCACGGCACCCAGCTCTGCGAACGGAGGCGGCTCCTCGTGTACGACCTGGTACAGAATTGCGGCCAGGTTCTCGCCCATGAACGCTTCCTGCCCGGAGAGCAGCTCGTAGGTGATGGCGGCCAGCGCAAACTGATCGGTCAGCGGGTCGACGTCCGCGCCGCGCCCCAGCGCTTGCTCGGGCGACATGTAGTTCGGCGTTCCAACCACCGAGTCGCGGGTCAGGCTCTTGGTGGCGGTCTTCACCTTCGAGATGCCGAAGTCGAGCACCTTGGGGATCTCTCCCTGCCCGACCACGGGGACCAGAATGATATTCTGCGGCTTGAGGTCGCGGTGAACGACACCCTGCCCGTGCGCGGCTGCCAGCGCCGAGGCGACCTGCTTGACGATTGTGATCACCTGCCCCAGCGGTAGCGGGCCGCCGCTGTGCAGCCGGTTGGCCAGATCGACGCCTTCCAGGTATTCCATGACCAGGTACGGCGTGCCGTCCGGGGTCTCGTTGAAGTCGATGACCTGCACGATGTTTGGGTGCCGCAGGCCCGACGTGATCTCCGCCTCGCGGCGAAATCGCGCGAACGCATCGGGGTTCGACGCGACCTCGCGCAACAGCATCTTGACCGCGTAGCGGCCGGCAAGGCGCGCGTGCGTCGCCTCGTACACCTCGCCCATGCCGCCCTCGCCAATGCGGCGGACGATCTTGTACGTCCCTTGCAGGACGGTCCCCGGCTCTATCTCCGCATCCGTACCCATGATTTCGTCGGTCGGATTGTAATCCATGCCTCCGTCTAATGGACAACTCTGCAGTTCTTCTGGCTCCCCAGCAGAATCTGTGGCTACTTCCTGGGCTTCGCGGCTGCGCGCCGACCGAAGCGCGCTACACTGCTTGGGTAGGAGCAACGCATGGGCCTGCCCGCGAGAACAGGTGACCGTGAAGTCGAAGAGCTTCGACAGCGCCTCGGTGCGCTGCCTGCAGAGCGCCAGGCGCGCGTCTTGGATGGCGTGCTCACGCCCGGTCTGCGGCTTCGAGTGCTCGCCGCCGAAGTTCGCTGCGAAGTCGGCGAAGAGGCCACTGCGCTCGTCAAAGTGCTTCACGGTGCGCGTGCTCAAGAGTTCTTTGAGGCTCGCGTCTTCTGGGACGCGAAGCGCCCCGTGAGTGACGTCGCCGACGAAAACCGCCGAGACGGTGGCCTCGCAGCGTATCGCCACGGTCGCTTCGTTCAAGCACTACCTGTGGGCACTCGGCACGATCGAATCGTCGGCACCGTTCGTCGGGCTGTTTGGCACCGTGGTGGGCATCCTGAAGGCTGTTCCAGTCGATGTCGATTGCCGGGACGGCGAAGGGACCAAGCAGGGACCGACGCGCCCAAGTGCCCATTGAATTACTTACAATATGTAAGTACACTGTCAACATGATCATGGAGCTGCTTGCCCACAGGGACTATGTCCGCGTCCTACAGGCCATCCGGACCAGGCCCAGACGATTCGGCGAACTGCAGAAGGAACTTGGCCTCAATCCAGCACAGGTGGACCGCGCCGCCAAGTTTCTGCGCAAGGGGCTGTGGATCGTCCCGCGGGTGGTGCCGTCGGAGGCGGGACGGATGCTGGTCGAATACACCCTCGGCAGGCGCGGCGCGGCGTTCCTGGAGTCGTTCAAGGCTTTCCGCGCTGACGCGCTTCGCCGCAGGGCTGCGCTAGGCTCATCCGTCGTCGCCGAGCTTCGGAGTCTCGATCGCTAGGTAGTGGCGAACGTCTTTGTTCTCGGTCCCGGGATGTGGGCTCCCGAAAAGCGGACACCTGCGGGTCTCGCGCCGCTGCACGTGCGTCGAGGCATCGCAAGAAATCTGAAAATGCACGGCCATGGCGTCGTCCTCATGGAAGATGACCCGGACTGCGAAGGCGAGGATCTGATCGCCAAGTTCGACCGCCTCTTGCGCCAGCGCGTGACCGATGTGGTCCTGTACTGGCCTCCGCAGGCGAAGATGCAAACCACCTACGATGAACTGATTCTGCTCTGCGACCGGCGTGATTTCCTGACAAAACGGAGAATCCGCTTGTGGGCGCTGCATCATTCGTCGGTGGCAACGATCACAAAAGACGAGTTCCGTGTCCTCGAAACCGGCAGCCGGAGCCGCTACCTTAGCTCGGTCGCCCGGCTTGGATTGCGACCACTGGAATGGGAAACCGAGGCAGATTTGCAAGAGCAAATCGCCCTTCTCTCTTCCGAGCTGTGATCGATCGCCGCCTCCCGTCACTTGCGTGCCGGCGCGCAATGCCGACACGCGCGGCGAGTAGGGTTACGTGACGACGGATGTCGTCCGCCGATCTTCTTTGTCGATTTTTGTTCATGGCTTTTCGAAAAATGGCTCGGTCCGGAGCTGCCGCTTGCGGTCGATTCCCGTCGCCCGGAGGCCGTACGATACCTCGGCAACCATCGCACCGTTTCCGGCCAAATAGAATGTTGGCCGGGAAAGACGGGGTGCCTCGCTCAGGACCGCTCCGGTGATGCGGCCAGTCGGCCCGTTCCAGCCGGGCTCGGGCCGCGACAGGGTCAAGTGCAGCGTGGCGCCCGCCGCGGCAACGGCCGATTCGATTTCGTCGCGCAGGAAAATGTCGGCGCGAGATCGCAGTCCCCAGTGGACGGTTCGCTGGCCGGTGCGCGGTTGCCGGGACAACGCGCCGAGCATGGGCAGGACTGGTGCGATTCCGGTCCCGGTGACGGCAAACACGACGTCTCCAGCGTGATCCGCGTCGAGCACGAAGAAGCCGTGCGGCCCAGTCATGGCCAGCGTCGTGCCCACCGGCATGGCGCTGAAGAGTTCGGAGGCAACGCCACCCGGCACCTCTTTGATGATGAGGCGGATGCCGACGGGGTCGCCGCTCGCCGAGGCGAGCGAGTAACTGCGCCGCAGATCCTTGCCTGCCGCATCTTTGCCTGCCGCCAACGTCACGAACTGCCCAGGCGCAAACTCGAAGGGTTCGGGTTCAAGCCGTTCAAAGCGCAGATCGAGGGTCGCGACGGCAACGGTCTGCCGTCCGAGCAACCGGGTGGTAAGACGCCGTGGCATCAGTCTCGCCTGGCCTCGGCGCGTCCGTGTGGACAGTGTCTACTGTCCGGTGACTTTGAAGGTCAGGGTGCCGTGCGCGATTGCGGCGGCTTGCACCAGGGGCA
>CAYSKR010000032.1:0-35696 GCA_964431675.1 uncultured Myxococcales bacterium | reverse complement strand
CGTGAGCACCAACTCGGCTGCGGTGGCGCTTTGGAAGACCCTTGGCTTCTCCATCGTGGGAACCCTGCCCAAGGTGTTCAGGCATCGCGACCTCGGCTACGTGGACGCGTACGTCATGCACCGGTTCCTGGATGACGTGGAGTAGGGAGAGGCGGCTTTCGTTCCTGGGATTCGGAGTAGTTACCCAATCACCCCAACCCACCCAACCCCACCCGGACCGGGGTTGATGAGCAACGGCGGTCGCCCTTGGAGCCGTCCAGCTCCACCAGGCGGCGGCATGGGCGCGCAGGGCTTGATCGAGCGCGCGTAGCGCGACGAGCCGGGAACCTGCCGCTACTGCTCCGCCTTGATCTGGTCCAGCGCCTTTGCGATCTCGTCGGCCAGCATCCGCCGGTCAAGGACGAGCTGCTTGACCTCACCGAAGCGGGTGGCGCGAAGCCACAAGTGGCGAGCGGCGGCGAGCGTTTTCTCCCAGGTCTCGCCAAAACGCAGTGCCATGTATCCCGAGGGCGCGGCGACCAGGGCCAAACCAAGTGCCCACCATGGCCCCGCGACGAACGCCATGATCGCCACCTCCGCGATCCACGCGCCAAGGACGAACACGGCACCTGCCAGAAGTTTCACCGTCCCGAGGACGTCCTCGTCCCCGGTGACCCGGGCGGCGACCGGGCCGGCCAGTCGGTATGGCGGGAAAGCCAGCAGCGCCCCAAGGAACGCCACGGGCGCAGAAACGATCAGCGCAAACCATGCGCGCACAGCAGGCCCGAGGCGCACCGTCTCGAATTCCAGCCTCCACGGATCGCGAACGCCCAGTCGGCGCAAGGTATTGGCGTAGTCGCGCGCTCTGGCTGAAATCGTTTCGAGGCGTTCGGGATCGCACTCGCGCAACATCTTGTACGCGGCCAGCAACTCGCCCACCCGTCGATGTTGTGCAGCCAGATCAGGTTTCGCCGTCGCTCCGGCCACCTCGCGCGTCCAGGACGCAACTCGAACAATGCCCTCAAGAAGTTCCGTCGTCTCCGCCTCCGGCACCACCTCGCGGAGGGCGGCATGGATATCGTCAGTCAATCGTCCAACCGCGGCGCGCTCGTCCGCGAGGTAGGCCGGGAGGCGCGCGTGGACGTCGATCACGTTCCCGACCACCAACAGGACGCGAGAACGAAAGGTCGCCTTCCGCTCGTAGGCGAGCCCAACCGGAACGATCGCAATGCCGAGTGTCTCGTTCGATTCAGCGATCAACCGCTGCGCCGACAGGGCGATGCGCGCCGCGCCCGTTTTCATCGGCCGCAACTGCGGATCCGAGTGCGAGGTCCCCTCGGGGAACAGGGCCAGCCATTGCCCCGCCGCAAGCGCTTGCCGACAGCGGACAAACGTCGCCTCATTCTTCTCCTGGTTGGCCCCCTCGTCTTGTTGCCGATAGACCGGCAAGCAGCCAAATGCCTCCATGGCGAGGCGGCCCACCGGGTTGCCAAAAAGCGTACTCTTGGCGAGGAAACGCACCTCACCGTCGACGGCCAGGCCCAGCAGCATCGGATCAAGCAATCCGTTGGGATGGTTGAGCACGAAGATGAGCGGCCGATCGCGAGGAATGCGCTCAGCACCCTGCAACACACGCCGCGGGTAGTACAGCCGAACCAGCGCCTGGACCAGCCACCTCAACAACGCCGCCATCGCTCCCCCCCGTCACCGCGTTGCGCTGCGCAGCGATTCGATGAACGCCGTCAGGTCCGCCGGCCACGGCCGTTCGAATGACAATGCCTCACTGGTGCGCGGGTGGCGGAAGCCAAGGCGATGGGCATGCAAGGCCAAGCGCACCGGTTTTGGTGCCGCAGATCCAGACGGCTCGGTCGCAACGTGGCGCTGATCACCCAGCACCGGATGGCCAAGCGATTTGCAGTGGATGCGAATCTGGTGCGTGCGTCCGGTTTCCAGGCGACAGCCGAGCAACGTCGCGGTGGTCCCAAAACGTTCGAGCACCGAGAAATGCGTGATGGCGGCGCGCCCGGCGATCGGTTGCGAGACCTGCATCACCTGGTCCGGGAAAGCCCCCCCGACGATGCCCAAATACTCGCGATCGATCTTGTGCAGTCGAAAAGCTTCGCCGAGCGCCGTGTTCGCGGCGTCGGACTTGGCAAACACGACCACCCCGCTGGTCGGCAGATCCAGCCGATGCACGACAAAGATCTTGCGGCGCACGTCGCCCACACGCGCCAGCAGGCTCTGCAAATTGTTGCGGTCGCTTTCTGGCGTCGGCGCCGTCAGCACGCCCGCCGGTTTGTCGACCACGATCAGATCGTCATCCTCGAACAAGATCTCGTACGGTGGCAGGCGCGCCTCGTCGCTGGTTCGCGCGGCTTTGCCCAGGATCTGCGTCGCGCGCTCCAAGGCTCCACCCATGTGTGCGGTCACCACCTCGCCCGGTGTCATCGCCCTGCCCGCCAGCTTGCACCGTCTGCCCTCGACGAATACGCCGCCGAGTTCCAGGAGGAGCCGCGCCTTGCGCCGCGACAAACCCGGAACCTGGGCGGCCAGAACCTGATCCAGTCGCTTGCCCCGAAAAGAAGCCTGCGTAACGAATCGAATCGATTCGGCGGCGACGCCCGCGGCCGGGCGCCGTCCGATGGGTTCCATCACGTCCCCGCGTTCAAGCGCTGGCTACAGGCCCTTGCCGGCCATGAAGCGCACGAGATCGACCACTCGGTTCGAGTAGCCCCACTCGTTGTCGTACCAGGAGATGAGCTTGAAGAAGTTCGAGTTCAGCTCGATCGAGCTGCCCTGGTCGTAGATCGACGAGCGCGCGTCGTGCACGAAGTCGGTCGACACCACCTCTTCGTCGGTGGTGCCAAGAATGCCCTTGAGGTAGCTCTCACTGGCCTTCTTCATCGCCGCGCTGATGTCCTTGATGCTGGTCGCCTGCTCGGTCTTCAGCGTCAGATCGACGACCGACACCGTCGCCGTCGGCACGCGCAACGCCATGCCGGTCAGCTTGCCCTTGACCTCGGGCAACACGAGGCCGACCGCCCGGGCCGCGCCGGTGGACGACGGAATGATGTTGATCGCCGCAGAGCGACCGCCGCGCCAGTCTTTCTTCGAGGGGCCGTCGACGGTCTTCTGCGTCGCCGTGTAGGCGTGAATGGTGGTCATCAAGCCCTCGGCCAGGCCGAATCCTTCCTTGAGCAGCACATGCACGACCGGCGCGAGGCAGTTCGTCGTGCAGCTCGCGTTCGATACGACGTGATGCTTGCCCGCGTCGTACTTGTCCTGGTTGACGCCCATCACGATGGTGATGTCCTCGTTCTTGCCCGGCGCCGAGATGATGACCTTCTTCGCTCCGGCCTTGAGGTGGCCCTCGGCCTTCTCCTTGTCGACGAACAAGCCGGTCGACTCGATGACCATGTCGACGCCGAGCGCCTTCCACGGCAACTCGGCGGGCGACTTCGCACTGACCACGGCAACGTCCTTGCCATCGACCACCAGCACGTCGTCCTCGGACTTGTCGGTGCCCGACTTCTTCGAACTGACGGTGCCCTCGAAGCGGCCCTGCATCGAGTCGTATTTCAGCAGATAGGCCAGGTTGTCGGCCGGCACGATGTCGCCGACCGCGACGACCTCGATGTCCTTGCCGAATCGCCCCTGGCTGTACAGAGAGCGGAAAACCAGCCTGCCGATGCGGCCGAACCCATTGATTGCGATGCGCGTGGCCATGTCAGATTGCTCCTCTTGCGGCGCCGTCACGCGCCAGTTGCTTCAATGACGGGCGCGTTTTAGCACGGCTTTTGCAACTTGGTAGCCCAAGACAGACTTGACAGTCTCGGGATGTGAAGGTACGTCTGGCACCCTCAAAACGTGGGGAACCGAAACCCGGGAATATCCCGGCCCCCGCTCCGGTTTCCAGCTCGCAAATCCACCCCCAGAGGTCGCGATGTCCGACGTAATGATCCAAGCCTTAAACCTCACCAAAGACTACGGGCCGACGCGCGCCGTCGACAAGGTGACGTTCAACGTTCGCAAGGGCGAGGTTCTGGGCTTCCTTGGTCCCAACGGGGCCGGCAAGTCCACCACCATGAAGATGCTGACCTGCTTCCTGGCCCCCACCGGGGGCACCGCCAAGGTGGCCGGTCTCGACGTCTTCGAGGACTCGCTGCAAGTGCGCAAGCGCATCGGCTACTTGCCCGAAGACACACCCATCTACCGTGACATGACCGTCGTCGAGTACCTGCGCTTCGCTGCGGACGTTCGCGGCATGGAAAGCAACCACCGCGAGAAACGCATCAAGGAAATCGGCGGGCGCTGCGGCCTGTCGGACGTGGCGGGCAAACTGGTCGGCGAATTGTCGAAGGGCTATCGGCAGCGGGTGGGCCTGGCGCAGGCGATGCTGCACGATCCGGACTTGCTGGTGCTCGACGAGCCCACCAGCGGCCTTGACCCCAATCAGATCGTCGAGATCCGGCAGCTCATCAAGGAGATGGGCAAGGAAAAGACGGTCATCCTATCGACCCACATTCTTCCCGAGGTACAGGCCACCTGCAGCCGCATCCTGATCATCAGCGGCGGCAAGCTGGTCGCCGACGGCACGCCGGACGAGTTGCGGCAGCGCGAGAAAGGCAGCAGTTACCGCTTTGTCGTCGAGGCCAACGGTGCCCCACAGGAGCAGATTCGCGATCGACTCAGCAGCATGTCCGGGGTCACACGCTGCCACAACCTGTCGGGCGAAAACGGCGCGCACGCCTTCGCGATCAACGCCGGCGTGGCCGACGACCTGCGCAAAAACCTGTTTCGTGCCGCGGTCGACAACCACTGGACCCTGCTGGAACTGACCCGCGAATCGGCGAGCCTGGAAGATGTGTTCCGCAACTTGACCACCGGCGAGGAGACACGCACATGAGCACCGCCCTGGCCATCAGCAGGCGAGAGATCCGCAGCTACTTCAACAGCCCCATCGCGTACATCGTGGTGACGGTCTTCATGTTGCTGGCGGGCTACCTGTTCTTCAACACCCTGTTCATCGAGAAACAGGCGGAGATGCGCGGCTACTTTGGCCTCGCGCCGATGCTGTTCTCGTTCATCATCCCGGCGATCACCATGCGCCTCATCGCCGAGGAGCGGAGCTCGGGTTCGCTGGAACTACTCATCACCATGCCGGTGCGCGACTGGGAAGTCGTGGTGGGCAAGTTCCTGGGCGCACTCTTCGTGATGGCGGTGCTGCTTGGGTTGACGCTCGTGTACGCCTTCTCGCTGTCGACCATCGGGCCGATCGACAAGGGGCCAACCTACGGCGGGTACCTCGGCCTTTTGATGATCGCTGGTGCCTACGTCGCGATCGGCGTCATGGCATCGTCGTTCACGCGCAACCAGATTGTTGCCTTCATCCTGGCCTTCGGGATCTCCTTCGCGCTGTTCCTGTTCGGGCGCATCGTGCAGATCGTGCCGGAGTGGCTGCAACCCTTGGTTTCCTTCCTGTCCATCGACGGCCACTTCGAGGCCATCAGCCGCGGCGTCATCGATACCCGGGACGTTGTGTACTATTTGTCGGTCATGGGCGTGTCGCTCGTCATCGCGACCGTGTCCCTTGAAGCGCGGAAGTGGAGCTAAACGCCATGGCGAACAAGCAAAAGCGCGTCTACGCCTCGAACGCCATCCTGTACGCCACCTTCGTGATTGGCGCGATCGTGGTGTTCAACCTGCTGTCCACCCGCGTCTTCGGCCGCGTTGACCTGACCGAGGCGCACATCTACACGCTGTCGCAACCGTCGAAGGATCTGGTCAAACAGCTGCCCGACACGATGACCGTCAAGGCCTTCATTTCGAAGGATTTGCCCGAGCAAGGTGGGGTCAAGACCCTGGCCCGCTACGTGCGCGATCTCATCGACGAGTACCGGTCGTCGTCAAACGGAAAGTTCCGCTGGGAGGCCATCGACCCCACGACCGACAAGAAGCTGGAAGAGGAAGCCAGCCGCTGCAAAGTGCAAAAGGTCCAGATCCAGGTGCTGCAGCAGCAAAAGTTCGCCATCGGCACTCACTACATCGGCCTGTGCTTCATGTACGGCGACAAGGTCGAGGCGATTCCCCAGGTGCTGGCGGCCGAGGGCCTTGAGTACCAAATTTCGGCGCTCATCAAACAACTGACCACCAAGAAGCGAAAGGTGGCCTTCACCACGGGCCATGGCGAAGCCGACGTCAGCCAGGGCTTCCAGGCGCTCAAGCAGGATCTGGAGCAACAGTTTGACGTCACCACCGTCGCTCTGCAGACCGGCGAGATCGCACCCGAGGTGGATGCCCTGGTTGTGGGTGGCCCGAAGCAGCCCATCGACGAGAAGGGGCAGCGCAAGATCGACGAGTTCGTGATGCAGGGCAAGGGGGTGGTTTTTCTTGTCGACGGCATGGCCATGCAGGCTCCGCAAGGGATGGGTGGCCAGATGCAGATCAAGATGGGTCAGGCCAACGAGACCGGCCTGGCCAAGATTCTCGAGGCCTACGGATTCAAGGTCGGCCAGGACTTCGTCTTCGACAAGCAGGCCGCACCGGGGCCGATCGATGTCGACGGTCGGCAAATGCTGGCGAACGCGCCCATGTTCGTCGGTGTCGAGATGGAAAAGGCCAAGGATCTGATGGTGCTCGAAGGCATCAAGGGTGCGGTCTTCCCATTTAGTTCCAGCGTTGAACTTGTGGGACCGCTGGCCGACGGCAAGACGCCCGCCGGAGCGAAGCTGTGGAAGCTGGCCTCCTCGTCCAAGGATAGCTGGAAACACACCGGCTTCTTCATGGTCACGCCAGGGATGAAGTTCGAGGAAACCAAGGACAAAGGTCCCTTCGCGCTGGGCTACGCTTTCATGGGAAAGCTGAACAGCGCATTCCTGCCACCGCCCGCGTCGACCGCAGATGGGCCACCTGCCAATTCGGGCCCGTCGTTCTCGAAAAAACCTGTGCGCCTGGTTGTCATCGGTGACTCTGACTTCGCCAACGACGAGTACACGCGCCTCGGACGCTTCCTGCCCTTCTACACCGCCGGCGCGCAACTCTTGTACAACTCGATCGCCTGGACGCTCGAAGACGAGGCGCTCACTCCGCTGCGCGCCAAGACCATGCAACAGCGCCCGCTCAAGGTGTCGTCGGACGCGCAGGCCAGCGTCATCCAGTGGCTCAATGTGCTCGGCCTTCCGCTCGCGTTTTGCTTCTACGGCGTCGTGCGATGGCGCATCCGCCGCGCACGACGTCTGGGTCTGAAACTCTAGCCAGCATCCAGGGAACCCCTCATGAACCGCAACACACTACTCGCCGGCACCGCCTTCGTGTTCTTGCTGCTTGCTGCATTCGCAGTCTTGCGTTCGCCAGAGAAGGGCACGCGCACGGGTGACGCACCGCGACCGATCGGCAAGATCGCCGCGGGCGATGTCGACACGATTGAAGTCACCAAGGGTGGCACGACCACCACGATCATCAAGGAAGGCTCGGCCTACAAGGTGACGGCACCTCTGCCGTACGCCGCCGACGTGGACGCGGCGAAGGTGGCGTTCGAAACCATCGAGAAATTCGAGTTCGATAGCCCCATCACCGACCAAAAGACCAAGCACGACGAATACGAGGTTGGCGCGGTTGGCCTCCGAGTCGTCGCCAAGAAGAGCGGCAAAGTGCTTGCGGATCTGCGCGTCGGCAAGGTCGGCAACGGCATGACCATGATACGCCCCGAGGGCAAGGACGAGGTGTGGAGCGCGATTGGATCGCTGAAGTACAGCTTCGACAAGGACACCTCGGGCTGGCGCGACAAGTCGATCTGCTCCTTCGAGGAGAAGGACGCCGAGCACATCGAGATCGTCACCAAGTCAGCGGGAAAGATCGTGCTCAAAAAGCCTGCGCCGAAAGACGGCGGCGCAGCGGAGAGCGAATGGGCCGTGGTCGAGTCGTCCGCCAAGGTGGAGCCGCTCGACAAGAGCATCGCATCAGGAATCATCGGTGCACTTTACTCGTGGAAAGCCAACGACTTTGCCGACGCGGCCAAACCCGAAGAGACAGGACTCGACAAGCCCGATCTCACCTTGACGGTTGGCCTCAAGGGCGGCGCGAAGATCTCGGCGCTCATCGGCAAGAAGAAGGGCGACGACGACTACTACGTCAAGATGGCCGACAAGCCCCAGGTGTTCCTGGTCAAGAAGTATGGCATCGAGCGCATCAACAAGCGCCCGATCGAGTTCCGCGACAAGACCATTTGCAACCTGAACGAGGGCGAAATCACCGACGTCTCGGTGGCGCGCGCGGCCGACCCGTTCGCGCTGCTCAAGGATCCGAAACAGACCGGGGACGATGCCTGGAAGCTCAGCAAGCCCGCCGGGGCAAAGGTCGACCCGGCGAAAGTGACTGGAATCCTGTCGTCATTCAAGGACTGGAAAGGCACCTCGTTCGCGGAATCAAACGACGCGAAGACCGCCGGGCTCGACAAGCCGACGGCGACGGTGGTGGCCAAGGCGAAGGGCAACACCTGCTCGTTCAAGGTCGGAGCCGAAACCTCTGACAAGCAAAGCGTCCATGTGGCCCGCGGCGGCGCGCCCGATATTTTCCTGGCACCCAAGTGGTCGGTTGACCGCATCCTGGTCAAGCTCGACGACCTCAAGAAGAAGTAGCCAGCCGACCGATCGCCTTGTACATCGCCTGCGTGCCGAGTTCGCCCTCGCCTGCAGCGGTGTTGTCCGCGAAGTAGCGCTCGGCCAGAGCCGCGCCCTCAAGAGGCAGGCCCAGTTTTTCCGCCATGCCGCGCACGATGCGCAGGTCTTTCTGGATGAGGCGCACCATGAAGCCCGGTGCGAAGTCCCCCTTCGCGATGCGCGGTCCGAGTTTCTCCAGTGCCCATGAACCGCCCGCGCCCGGCATCAACGCCTCCAGCATGACGGATGGATCGATGCCGCCACGGGCCGACAAGTGCAATGCCTCGCAGACGCCGATCATGTTCAGCGCACCGAGGATCTGATTGCATGCCTTGACGGTCTGACCGGCGCTCTGCGGGCCGCAGTGGGTGATTCGCTTGCCCATCGCCTCAAGAATGGGGCGCGCACTCTCCAGGTCGGCTTTCTCACCACCCGCCAGAATGCAGAGGGTTCCCTCTTTTGCCCCCACGTCTCCGCCGGTGACAGGCGCGTCGAGGAAACGAAAACCCTGCCCCCGCAGCGTCTGCCCGATGCGTCGCGCGGCTGCTGGCGCGATGGTACTCATGTCGATGAACAGCGTGCGGGCCGGTGCCCCCTTCGCCGCACCTTCGGGGCCGAGGAGGACGGCTTCCACCTCGGGCGAGTCGGTCACGATGGACACGACGAATTCCTTGCCTTCCGCCGCCTCCCGCGGTGTTGCGGCAGACTTGGCCCCGGCTGCCACCAGCGGGCCGCAGCGCGAGGCCGTGCGGTTGTAGACCGTCACGTCGTGGCCGGCCGCCACAAGACGACCTGCCATGGGAGCCCCCATGATGCCGAGCCCAAGAAAACCGACGGATGCCATGGGCCCAGCTTGCGCTCACCGGGCCCGACGGAACAGAAAAAAGAAGAGCGGAGTTATGGACCTCAGGCCAGGTGTTGCAGGCTTGCCGCAAGATGGTCCGCGAGCACATCGATTTCTGGCGGTCCTAGTTCTGCCGATGCGAGGCGTGGCAACACGATGATGGGAAGGCCGGGATCCCTGGCCAGGCGATCGAGGACGGTGTCGGCAAGCCGTCGACGGCCTGAGAGCAGCGCAGCCGCAGCGAGTGCGCGGTCGAGTTCGGGATCTCCGGTCCCGCGGGCCGTGTTCGCAAACAATGCGCCAAGCGCGGGGTGCCCGAGGCTCTCCGGGAGCAGGGCGTTGACGACCAGGGGACCGAGTGGCATCGCGAGGTCACCGCGTGCCTGCCGGACAAGTTCGGCGGTTTCCTGGGCGGGCAATTCCTCGGCCAGGGTGACGGGGACGAACGCGCAGCGAGCGGGGTCGACCAGCAGCGAGCGCATCGCTCCGGCGTCGCGCGCGAGGGGCCCGCGCGGCATCGCGGACAGAATGGCTTGCGGAATGCGGAGCGCCTTGACGGCATGTCCCGACGCCGGGGCGTCGAGAATCACCAGATCGTACTTGTCGCGGCCGCGGACTTGCTCCGTGGTGTGCCACCAGGCCTTGCCCAGCATGGCGAAGGCGTCAAGGCCCGGCACCGCAGCCAGAAATGCCCGCGCGGCCCGGTTGTCAAACACTGCCCGATAGAGCGCCTCGTAGCGCAGGGTCATCACGCCATACTGATGAAGTGACTCGCGCGGCGTCATGTTCACCACGTCAAGCCGGTCATCCACGCTGGTCACGCTTGCGCCGACGGGCCGCGGCAGGCCGAGCAAACGGCCCAGGCGTTCGGGCGCGTCCATTTGCGCCAGCAGCACGCGCCGGCCGAGGCGACCGGCAACCCGCGCGAGGACCAGCGCGACGGTGGTGCGTCCGACTCCGCCCTTGCCCGAGATGATCAGGAATCGTCGCTGCAACAGAGGAACGGCCATGCGTCCCTAGAAGCGAAAGGAAAGCGACAACTCGGTGCTCACGCGGTCACCGAAAATCAGGACCGCGTCGCCACCATCGAGCGCAAGGTCGCGCCTCGTCGCCCGGCGCGTGTACGAGAAGCGCACGCCCACCGACGTGGCGGGCCGGATCTCGGCGTCGATGCCAGCGGCACCGACCAAGACCAGGCCAAATAACCGTTGCTCACCCGGGCGGTAGGCGAACTCGCGCGAGGCAAAATATGCCAGTCCGCCACCGGCTCCCAGCGAGAGCCACGGATGAATCCGGCCCAGGCGGAGGCCGACGGTTGGCGACAGCGTGAACTCGTAGGTGGACATGCTGCGGACGTCGTCGATGGGACTCTCACCGCCCGATGCCGTCTTGATTGAGCCTTGCACGTCTTGCGTGTGGCGGGCGAAGGCGAAACCTGCGGCGATGCCCAACTCGCCGCGCTCGCCGATGGACGTCAACTGATGTTCAAACGAGGTTGCCACTGACAGGCCGAGCGTCGGGGGCGCGGCGCGGCTCGCCGGCGGCAAGCGGATGCCAAGACCCATGGCCACCGAAAGCGATTTGGCCGCGAGACCCACCTCGTCAACGGCGGGATCCACCGGACCTGCCTGCGGCGGTTCGGGCTCGGGCGGGGCGGCCTCGGCCTGAGAAAGAAGCGAGAGAAGAAGCGGCAGCGGGAGCACGGGCGTCTATAATGCGTCGATGGGCTCCAGGGAACAAACGAAAGCGGATCCGGTGCCGGCCGTCCTTGACCGGGACGCCCTCGATGCGGCCGTTGGTCCCGCGCGGGATACCAAGGCGCGAATCGTCCTGAAGAAGGGGCGCGCCCGGCCGCTCTGGTTTGGCCATCCGTGGGCCTACGCCAACGCCGTGGATCGTCTGGACGGCGATGCCGCGCCGGGCGATGTCGTCGGCGTGGTCGATTCAGACGGCCACTTCATCGGTCGCGGCCTGTGGAATCCCCGCTCGCAGATCCCGGTGCGTCTGTGTACGCGGAAGGATGAGGCGGTCAACGAGATGTTTTTTCGCCGACGACTGGAAGAGGCGAAGGCCCTGCGCGCCCGCGTGGGTTTGCCGACGAAGGATCGCGGCGCGCGCGCGACCGACGCCTACCGCCTGGTGAACAGCGAAGGCGACCAACTGCCTGGGCTGGTCATCGATGTTTTTGGCAATGCGGCGGTCGTCCAGATCACCACGCTTGGCATGGCCCAGCGCCGGTCGATGATCTTTGCCGCGCTCAGGCAGGTTCTGGAGCCGAAGACGATCTACGAAGTGGCGGCGTCAACGTACGCTGATCTCGAAGGCTTTGTCGCGGCGAGCCGCGTGGTTGACGGCGAGTCGCGGCCCAGCGTGGCCTGCGTCGAGGATGGCGTTCGCCTTGAGGTGGAGCCGCTCGGCGGCCAAAAAACCGGCATGTTCCTGGATCAGCGCGGCAGCCGCATCAAGGTGGGGGCGCTGGCGCGGGGCGCTCGCGTGCTCGATTGTTATTCGTACCAGGGCGGGTTCGCGCTGCAGGCCGCGCGCGGAGGAGCGACCGAGGTGACCGCGGTCGATACCTCTGCACGCGCCGTATCGCGCATCACCGCGCACGCCGCCGCCAACGAGCTGTCCGTGCGCGCGGTAGAACAAGACGCGTTTCGTTTTCTGGAAGCGGCGACGCCGCGGTCGTACGATCTGGTCATCGTCGATCCGCCCAAGTTCGCGCGGGCGCGCAAGGATCTGGAAGCCGCGCGCAAAGGTTACGAACGCCTCAACGCGCTCGCGCTCACCGTTTGTGCGCCCGGTTCGATCCTGGTGACGTGCTCGTGTTCGCAGAATGTCAGCGAGGAAGACTTCGAGCGCATCGTGGCGGCAGGCGCCAAGCAGGCGAGCCGCGACGTCAAGGTGCTTGAGCGGCTCTTGCCGGGGGCCGACCATCCCTTGCCGCCCGGTTTCTCGGAAGGCCAGTACCTCAAGGTGCTGGTCATGCACGTCGCTTGATCGACGTTCACGGTGCCGGTGCGACGCCCGTGGGCGCGGCGTGCAGCGTGAAGATGTAATAAACCAGCATGGCGATGATCATGATCATCGACAACCACTCGAAGGGCACACGCCCGAAAAGCAGCCAGCGCTTGTTGAAAAATCGGCCGCGCGAACGGCGAAAGATCTGCTGCTGGATGCCGGGTAGGAAGGTCGCGGGTGCCCGATCTTTGAGGCGGCCAAGGGTGCCGACGGCACGCTGAAACGATTCGAAGTGGGTTTGGCACTGCAAGCACGTTGCAAGGTGCCCGGCGAACTCGGCTCTCTGTTCGCCGGGCAGCTCGTCATCGAGAAAGGCGGAAAACGAGTCCTCGATCCGGGCATGTACGGAGGTGTTTTGGCTCATGGCAGGCGTCGCTCCAGGAGATCCTTGAGCGCCATGCGCGCTCGATGCAGGCGTGACTTGACGGTGCCTGCGGGAAGCCCCGTGATCTCGACGATCTCGTCGTATGACAGATCCTCGATGTCGCGCAGAATCACCAGCAGGCGCTGGTCCTCGTCGAGGGTCGCGATGGCGGCCTGAATGATGTCGCTCTTCTGGGACTTTTCCAGCGCAACGTCCGGGGCCTGCACCACGGCGGACGTCGCCATGGAACCCGCGGGATTCGCCACGTTGGCCATCTGTTCGGATCCCATGGCAAGGGTGGCGCGCCGGGCCAGATACTTGATGCGGTTCTTGGCGTGATTGGCGGCGATGCGCAAAAGCCAGGTGGTGAACTTGGCCTCGGCGCGGAATGAGTCGATGCTCTTGAAGACCGCGACAAACACTTCCTGGGCGAGGTCCTCGGCCTCTGCGCGGTTGCCCACCATGCGCAGCACCAGGTTGAACACCTGGTTGCCGTGCAACATGACGATCTCGTTGAAAGCCTCCTCGTCGCGCTGCCGCAGGCGATCGATGAGGTGCTGCTCGGCGAAGCTCATGGGACGAACGGGCCCGCGCACGCGCGTGCGTCCCAGGGTTTGTTCCACGGTTGTTCAGACACCTTGGCCGGGGAAAAGTTCCAGGGGCAAGCAGGCAAGGTGGCGCAATTTTACATCGTCGTGCGGAAGAAACGCAGGCTTACACCGAACCACGTGCCCCGGTTGTCTCCGCTGAGATCCTGGCGGGCGCCGACGTCAACCGCACCGACCTCTGACAGCGCCGACAGCCCCACCGACGCGAAGGCATTCCCCGTGATGGTGGCCTGTCCGCCCCCGGCGCGCAAAGCAATGGCCTTGTCCGATAGGTATTCGACGCCGCCCATCAGGCCAAGCGAGCGTTCGCGCTTGCCGCTGTCGCTGGGCAGAATGAGCAGGCCGTCGAAGGTGACGAGCAGATCCTGAATCGGCGTCAGCGCGACCCCAAAACCTGCCGCGAGTGGGGTTGCATCGGTGGCGAGTTCGCGCAGGTTGTACCCGGCTGCGGCGACGGTGACCCACGCCAACGGCCGGGCGATGGCTCCCACATCGACGGTTATTCCGCTGACCAGCGCCTGGCCAGGGGCCGCAGGCTCATTCAGGCGCAAGTACTTGCCCATGGCACCGAGGTAAACTTTGTCGCCGAAGGGCACCGACAGCGCCAGGCCACCCTCGTGGCCGGTGCGCCTCGCGTCGGCCGAGGGCGTTGCATCGACGTACGTGTAATAGACTCCCGCAGCGACGTTGAATGGCGAGGTCGAATCGACGACCGACAGGTGCCCGCGGTGCGCGGTGGGACTTGTGAGCTGGTAGCCGCCTTCGAGCGCCATGCTGCGGATGAGCGACATTCCGGCGGGGTTTTGCTGTAGAGCGGCGTCGCCGGTCGCCGCGGCGCGCAGCGCCCCGCCCATGCCGATGGCCCGCGCGCCCGAATAGTCCGGGACTTGTGCCAGGACCGCGGCTGGCCACAGCGCCAAGGCCGTCCCCATGATCGTCCCAAAGACTGTCCAAGGTTGCCGCACGAATCGATTCTATGGCCCTGGCTCGCGGCGTCCAGAAAAACGCCTGTCAGTTGGGCGGCACCGGAAAAACGGCCGGTTGCCTGGGCCCGCGGAACTTGCCGTCACCATCGACATCGATGAACACGGGGTTGGTCACGGCGAAGGGGACGAAACCGGGCTCGCTCCCCGGGGAGGGTGCGCAGGCATAGGCCGAGACAGACGTCCATTCGCCGACCAAGAAGGGCGGCAACGGCTTTGCGCCACTGGCTTCCGCGGTGATGAAGGCATCGGCCCCGACCAGGACCGGTTCATCAACCACATCGAGCAAGGGCGTGGCGGTTCCGACCTTCGGCACCAGCCAGGTTTGGACGACTGCGCCGTTGACCAGGAGCCGCACCTCGTCGACGATCACCCACGAGACCGCCTGCATGCGGATGCTGACCCGAACCCGGCCCGTGGTTTCAGCAAGCACGGCACCTTCTTGTGCGTCGTTGACGCGCAGGGTGAGAAACGGCCCGCTGGTCGCGATGGCGCGATGGCCGCGCAATGCTGCCATGTATTCGTCCTGCGAGAACGCTGCAGGCCGATCGTCGTTCACTCGCACGTAGGTTCGCGGATAGCCGCCGAGCAGGTTCACCGTGCCGTGCGTGTCGGAGTTTCCGACCGCGGTGACGACCACGCCGAAGTTCAGCAGTGCGTACCAGTCAGCCAGCAGTTGCCCGATCAGCGTTCCACACACCATGTAGCCGCCGAGCACCTCCATCGAGTCGACCTCGACAGAACAGTTCGGCAGGCGTTGCCGGTCGGTCCAGGGGCCGCACAGGTTTTGGCTGAAGTAACCGAGACCGCCCGACAGGCGGGTGTGGTTCATTTGCACGATTGGCGACGGGCCCGGCAGCCCACGCAACAGCGCGAAGTAGTCCTTTGATCGCACCGGGAGCGTGAACGGATCGGGAGCGCCGGCGCGGGGTTTGCCTGAACTGGCAAGCAGGGGAAACGCATTGAAGTGGCCGCTGCGCCAGGGCCGGTTCAGTACTTGCGTGGACTCCGCGAACGAGGCTTCCGTGCCCACGATGGTCACGAGCGGCGCTGGATCCCCGCCCGCGGGCCACAGGGCCCGGGCCGCGTCGCCAAGGTCGGTGATGAAGTCATGATCCGAGGCCACCACCACCTCGACCCCGTTGACGACCATCGATTTGAGGCGATCGCGTCCGTTGATGCGCGAGTCGCCCGAGCCGGGAGCGCTGTGAACGTGCATGTCCGCCGCGAGATAACCCGTCGTGTCGACGGTGTGCGCCAGCGGCAACACGACGGTAACCTCGCCACGGTTTGGCGACAGATCCACGGTGGCCTCACTGACTTCGTATTCGATCCCACGGTGCGCCACCAAGCGATAGGTACCGTGGGGCAGCTTTTTGTAGCGGTTGCAGCACGTGCCCCCCGGCTCGCATCCGATGCCGCCAAGATCCACGCCCACCGGGATGGTGGCAAAGCCGCGCCAGATCGCAAGACCGTGGTACGTCGCGAGGGCACCACCAGAGCCAACTTCCTGCACGGTCGCTCCCATGGTCGGCGTGCCTTCGTCCACCCTGCGGCCGAAATGGACCCAGTCGTCCGGGCATTCGGCGGGTTTGCCGGCGGCGTCGAACAGGGTGACCATGCCGGGGATGGGTTTTTGGGTTTTCGAATCAACAATGTACACGTGCAGGCGTGTGAATGTCGGCGGCGTGGTGTCGGGGGGCAGGTCAGGCTGCGGGGGAACCTGGGCGTCGAACTCGCTGGAAGTTCCAGTCGAAGTTCCGCAAGCGGACAGCAAAAACGCGAGGCCCGCAGCGGCCGCAAATAAGCGAAGCATCCTGGGAGTATAGCCCGCTCTTGCGGACCCGTGCCTGCGTCTGTAGTTGCGTGTGTATGTCGTAGACGGCATACTTAGTGTATGTCGAAATTGATAGCTATTCGAGTGGAGGACAGCCTGCTCGGCCGGGTGGACAAGGAGAGTCGACGAGCTGGGATTTCACGTGCCACGGCAGTGAAACAGGCCCTGGCGCTCTGGATCGAGCGGCGGCAGCATGCGGAGGCGATGCGGGCCGATCAGGAAGGCTACAAACGCCGCCCGGTCGGCGCAGATGAGTTCCGATCGGTGCTGGGGGCGCAGGTATGGCCCAGGTAGCGCGCGGCGAGATCTGGATGTTCTCCTTCCCGTCGCCTAACAAGCGGCGGCCTGTCCTTGTGCTCACGCGCGAAGACATGATTGGTCGCCTCGAGACGGTCACGGTCGCGCCCATCACTTCGACCATTCGAGGAGTTCCAAGCGAGGTTGTGCTTGGCACCGACGTGGGTCTCAAGGTGCCTTCCGCGGCGAATCTGCATCACCTCGCTACCGTGCCACGCGCCGGATTGCGCTCGTTTGTTGGCGCGGTTCCGGCCCTGGCCATGGATCAGGTTCGGGCCGCACTCATGTTCGCGCTGGGCTTTCGCGATCCGGCTTTGTGACGCGCGGTGGCGCTTTAGCCGGGGCTTCCTTCCATCAGCTTCCGGAGTTCCTCGCGCCAGACGCCGCCAGCGTAACCGCCCTGATCCACCACTTGGAAGCGGAAGACGTGATCGGCAAAGCCAACCCCGAGATCCTGCCATCGCACAGCTTTGCCGACCTTGGTGAAGTACTCGGCAATTTGCCGTTTGTAGGCCGTATCCTTGTTTCCTGCGAGATGAGCGCCCTTGCTCTCGATCACCACGACCTTCTCCGCTGGCTTCTCACCGTGCGCCGTCTGCACGACGAAATCGGGGTAGACGCGGTTCCGATGGAAGCCTTGGATCGCGAAGTTCTCGCTCCCGACGAGGTTTCGGTACCACCAGAGGACGCGTTCGTCGCGGTCGAGCACAAGCGCGATCTCCTTCTCAAGCTCGTTCAGCGTGTCCGGAACGAAGTCGAACAGCGATCGCTGGATCGGTCCGTTGTCGTCGCGGACGAGGCGCTTCTGAAGTGGTCGTAGCGCGATCTCGCTCGGGATCTCGAATCGACAGTCGACGCAGTGTAGGTAGAAACGGATCACATCCTTTTCGATCAGTTGCTTGAATTCCTTGGCGGTGGCTTGATCAACCTGCTCCTGCACGAGCCCCTCGGCCTTTTCGCGCAGGACGTGCTTCACGAGCGCGAGGTTCCCGCGGAACTGCGGCTGGGCCTTCAGAAGCACATCGATCACCCGCACAACAAATGTGCGGCTCTCCTTGAGCCCGAGGTAATCAGCGCCGAGGTTCGCGGACAGCCATTCGATCACGGACCCATCTGCCTCGTAATGTGCAGGCATCTCATCCCGCGACGCGCCGGTCTCCCCACCGAGCCCAACGGTGAAGTGGATCGTCCCTGCGCGCCTGAGATCGTCGTCGAGCGCCCATTCTGCGGCCGCGGACCCATCGAGCGAGAACAGATCCACCCGGGCCAACAAGTGCCGGAAGTAATCGAACGACTCGAACTGATTCTTCGACACCTGGAAGCAGAAACGAGGCAGCCAAACCTTTCCGTTGAATTTCTTGTAGTGCTTCGCGAACTCCCGCCGAATCCGAGCGACGGGAAGCGCAGTCTTCGGCTCCTCGCCATCGGGTGCCGACTGGCTAACGAAGTCGCCCTGGTAGCCCTCCTTTTCGAGCGCCGTCTTTACCTCCTGCACGACCTCGCCGGCGTTCCGCTTCTGGCAGAAGACGTAGCTTTCATTCAGCGCCTGCACGCTTGTCCGCCTGGCTTCCGGTTGCCGCAGCACACGGCCAACGAGCTGTGTCATCGCTCTCGTACTCCTCCCCCCGCTGAGCGACACGAGAATGTAGGCGTACGGACAGTCCCATCCCTCCTGAAGCGCGGCCTTCGTGATGATCCACTCGATCACGCATCCATCGTCGAGCAAGTCGACGCCCTCGATGTCGTTCGTCCCCGAGGTCTTCAGCGCAATGCGATCCGCAGGTATTCCATGCCGTTCGCAAAGCTCCTCCTGCACGTCGAGCGCGTGGACCATCTGCCCGTCACGCTGCTCCTTCCCGGTCCGCTCCACCTGAACGAGCACGATCGGCCGGATGTGCCTGCCCGACTCGAGGCGCGCCTTCTTCGCCGCCTCTGCGAGCGCCTTTCGCTGATCCACGGCGCGGCCCAGGCACTCCTTCCACGTCCTCGCCGTGGTGTTCACCACGTTGATCGGGAGCTTGATCATTTCTTCGTTGAGCAGCTCTGTGCCGCTCACCGACACGATCACGTTGGCGTCCGCGGGAGGCGTCGCCGACAGCTCGACGACGATCGAAGGGTTCATGCCCTCGATTGTTCGGTGGGCGAGTTCGCTTGCGGCCTTGTGTCCCTCGTCGAGGATCACCGCAGGGCGGCAGAGTCTCACGAGGTTCGCGATCGACGTCTTGACCAACCTCGTGCCATCGATGACGTCGAGGTTGGGCGTACGCTGCCGGAGAGCATCCTGGGCGTCGAGGTCGTCCTCGGCTGGAAAGTGCTGGACGATGTTGCCGCCTGAGTCGCGGAAGAACTTGAGCTGCTCCTTCGTCTCGCGGTTCGTACTCCCGAGCTGCATGACGAGCACGTTCAAGGCCGTGGCGAGCCTCGCAGGCGACAGCCGCGCCACCTCGTGCTTCTCCCACACCTCGATGCGTCGGCCGACCTCTCCCTCCAGCGTCTGGCGGTAGGGGTGGTCACGGTCGCGGAGCGCCTTGAGCGTGTCCGTGTAGATCTGTTCGCTCGGCACCACCCAAAGAACGAGGCCGGCACCGTTCCGTGCGCGGAGGATTGTCCGGTGAATCCTCCCGAGCAGGAGCGTGGCCAGCAGCGTCTTGCCGCCGCCGGTCGGCACCTTCAGGCAGATAGACGGAAGGTCTTCGCCCACGCCGTTCTTGCGTGCGGCGTACAGGCGCGTGTGGGGCGTCTTCTCCCATGCGTCGAGCGACGGCCGCCTCGCCCCCGCTGCCTGCTCTGCCGCGAGGGCGTCCAGAAAGACCCCGACCTCGCGCACGACGCGCTCCTGGTAGCGCTTGAGATCCATCACTTCACCTGGAACGGCAGGAACATCGGCCGGATGTGGTTGCCTTCGTCGCGCGCCTTGGCGAGGTCGTCGCGATGGACCCAGAGCTTCTCGCAGTAGACGACCTTGCGCTTCGCCTTGTCCGCTGCGAGCTGCTTCACGACGTCCGCGTCGAGCGCCCGGCTCTGCTTCGGCTCCGGCGTGTACAGCAGATAGTACGACACGCCCGCGTGCCCGCCGAGGCGCCCAGTCTTCTCGTTCACCTCCTTGACGTCAAGGGGCTGACTCGTATCGGTGAAGTAGATGTACCTGGCGAGATCGTTCCAGGCCGGGGGCTTCTCGCCCCAGGTCTTGTTCTCGCCGAGCAGGGGCGGCCCGAGACGCGCGTAGGTGAACGAACCGCCGAGTCCCTCGACCTTCTCCATTGTATCACCGTCACCATTGGCCCTCTTTGTGTAGCCTTCCATCACGCGGCGGAGGCGCTCGGCGGTGACGCTGTTGCAGATGTTGAGATTCCTTTTCTCGTCTTCCTTCGAGTCATGCGCCTGCTGAATCAGGATAAACTGGCGGTTTCCTCCGTCAGTCGCATTCAAATTCAGCGTAGCGTGCCCAGTGGTTCCGCTACCCGCGAACGAATCCAGAACGATGCTGTCATCGCCTGTAGCTTGATCGATGAGAATCTCGATCAGTCGGCTTGGCTTGGGGAACGCAAAGGGTTCATCACCAAATATCCGTCGAATCTCCAGAGAACCATTTCTCGTAAACACGTCGGCGGCTATTATCGATGAGAAACCAGTGAATTCCGTTCTAAGTTCTCCGAGAAAGACTTTCCGTCGCGGCCGTCCGTCCGGAGACTCGGGCCAAATGATTCGATTCTCTGCGATCAGCCGTTGCATCGTGGACGGGTCATATCTCCACCCCTTCTCGGGGCGGCCGTAGTTGATGCCCGTCTTTTGATTCATCAAGTCATAGTGCAAGTTAGGGCGCTGCCCTTTGGTCGCTAGGCCGACCATGTTTCCGCTGGCCCAGTCGCCACGAGGATCGTTATCGGGATTGGCGTATTGGGAACGATTCCGGTGCGCACCTCGGATCCTCCTGCCGTAACAGAGCACGTATTCATGGTCAATCGACGCGCCAGTGATATTTCGGTTGTCGATATTTTGACGCGACTTCCAGACGAAACACCCGAGGCGACGGTCCTCTCCGAAGACCTCGTCCATCATCGACCGCAGGTTGTGCACTTCGTTGTCGTCGATCGACACGAAGATCACTCCGTCGTCGGTCAGCAGATCGCGAAGAAGGTTCAGCCGTGGCCACATCATGCAGCACCACTTGTCGTGCCTCGACGCGTCCTCTCCTTCCTTGCCGACCACCGCGCCGAGCCACTCCTTGAACTGCGGCTGGGTAAGGTTGTCGTTGTAGACCCAGCCCTCGTTCCCCGTGTTGTAGGGTGGGTCGATGTAGATGCACTTGATGCGTCCGGCGTGCGTCGGGAGCAACGCCTTGAGCGCGAGGAGGTTGTCGCCCTCGATGATGAGGTTGCCACTGAGCGACGGGGCATCGCCCTTGGACAGCACCGACCGCTTGGCGTCCGTCTCGAGCACATGGTGCGGCACCGTGTGATGGTGATTCTCGACCGCAGACTTCCCCTTGAACGTCAGTACCGGCATTCCAACCTCAGCATGTGATTCCACCGCAGGGTGCCAAAGACATCCAAAACACCGAAAGAGTGCTGGCGTCGGGGCGCACTGTCAACCGCCCACTCACCCCCAGCCGCGTTCGGCAAGGCTGGTGAAGCCCTCGGCGGCGACGACGACGTGATCGAGCACCGCGATGCCACACAAATCGCCCACTTCGCGCAGGCGGCGGGTCAATTCGATGTCCTGGCGTGACGGTGCCGGATCGCCGGAAGGATGGTTGTGACAAAAAATCACCGCTGCCACCGAGGCGCGAATCAGCGGCCGGAAGACCTCGCGCGGATGAACTTCCACCCCGGTGAGCGAGCCGCGGGCCACGCAGGCTTCAAGTTGCAGGCGATGCCGGACGTCGAGGCCAAGAATCCAGAACTCCTCGACCGGGCACAATGCCAGCCGCGCCCGCACGTGGGTCCAGACGTCGGCCGCCGCCGCAAGTCGCCGTCCACGCGAAGGATGGCCCGCGGTGATTCGCCGCCCGAGCTCCATGGCGGCCTGGATGATGGCGGCCCGGGCGGCACCCACGCCGGGCTGACGCCGCAGTTCCGCCTCGCCCGCCGAGCTTATGTCCCGCAGTGAACCGAGGTCGGCGAGTAGGTCGGCCGCCACGTTGAGCACGCTCTTGCCGCGCGTTCCCGTGCCAAGGAGGATGGCGAGCAGTTCGGTGTCCGAAAGACTGGCCGCTCCGCGGAGGGCTAGCCGTTCACGCGGACGATCGTCCGGATTCAAGGCCAGAGCGGCGTTCATGGCATCCAATTCAGCATCCGGCGTGCCAGCGAAAATTAACCTAACCGTTCACATGTCACATGGGGGGACCGCCCGGCGCCATGCCCTTCCAGCTCCGTCCCGTCGCTGTCTTTTGCCTCTGCGTCCCCCCAAAACCCCCGCTCGGTGCCCCGGCAAAGCCGCGCCACCGAGCCATTTTCTCCGACGGGATTCGGTCCTGGGCGTGCCAGCGAAAATTAACTAGCGCTCCCGTGCTCGCGTGCTATATTCCGTGCCGCGTCCGAATATCAGGGTGTCTTATCCGGTAGGGCGCAACGTCGAACGGGCAGTTACCGTTCATTTTGCAGGTTCGAGAGGGGGCGGAAGCGAGGTCGCGCGAGCGCGCGGTCCGGTGCCCGCCATCAAGTCATTAGCCGAGGAGTCAAGCCTGAGTACCCAACCCGAGTGCGGAGTGGCGACGAACGCCGCCCCTGAAGTGGCGTCGGAGAAGTTGTCGGAAAACACGTCGGTCGCGGCAGCGGCCGAGGAAGAACCGACGCTCGTGATTCGACGTTCCGAGTCAGACGAGGACGGGATGGCGTTCCCGCTCCCGCCTGCGCCTGCGGTGCCCACGACGCTGGTGTCACAGCGGCCTCCGGCCGAGCCGGAGGTGTATTCCCCGCAGCTACAGAAAGCCCTGGCGCGCGCCAAGGAGGTTTTTGGCATTCGCGGGCTGCGACCGGGGCAGGCCGAGGTCATCGAGGCGGTGCTGGCAGGACAAGACACCCTGGCCATCATGCCCACGGGCAGCGGCAAGTCGCTCACGTACCAGTTGCCCTCGCTGTTTCTGGACGGGCCAACCCTGGTGGTTTCGCCGCTCATCGCGCTCATCGAGGACCAGGTCGGCAAGATGCAGCGGGCGGGGGTGCCGGTGGCGCGCATCGACTCGACCCGCACCGCGAAGGAGCGGGCCGCCGATCTGGCCCTGGTGCGCGAGGGCAAGATCAAGCTGGTGCTGATCACGCCGGAATCGGTGTGTTCGCCGACCGTGCAAGAAAGCCTTGCCGGGGTGAAGTTTTCTCTGTTCTGCGTCGACGAGGCGCACTGCGTATCACAATGGGGGCACGACTTCCGGCCTGCGTACCTGGGTCTGCGCCGCGCGTCCGAGGTGCTTGGTCGGCCACCGATTCTTGGCCTGACCGCGACGGCGACGCCGGCAGTGTCGCAAGACGTTCTGGTCCAGATGGGCATGAAGGACGCGAAGATTTGCCGCGTTTCTTTTCACCGGCCCAACCTGGCGTTTGACGTGCGCAAGGTCGGCGGCGAGGCCGACAAACTGCGCGTGCTCGGCAAACTGATTCAGCGGCTGCGGCGCCCGGGCATCGTGTACTGCTCGACGGTGCGCGCGGTGGACGACCTTTATGTGGCCTTGCGGCACGGCAAGATTCCGGTCGAACGCTACAACGGCAAGATGACGACCGACGAGCGCGAGAAGTCGCAGTCGTCGTTCATGTCATCGGGGCGCAAGGTCGTGATGATCGCGACCAACGCGTTCGGACTGGGCATCGACAAGCCCGACATCCGCTACATCATCCACTACCAGATGCCTGGGTCGCCGGAAGCCTACGTGCAGGAGGCGGGGCGGGCCGGGCGCGACGACAAGATGGCGCGCTGTGTGCTGTTGTTCCAGCCGGAAGACATCGCCATTCAGGAGCACTTCCTCAAGGAGGCACACCCGACCCGGGCGCAAGCGCGCATGGTGGCCGAGGGGCTTTACGCCTGGACCGACGAGGGCAAGGAAGTGTCGGTGCGCGATCTGGCCATGTCGATGGCGTTGCCCGAGCGGCGCGTGCGCGTGGTGCTGTCGGTGCTCGAGGCGATGGGCGTGGCCGAGGAGGTCAAGGCCGCGCGCTGGCAGGGCGTCGAGCCACGGCCGACGCGCGAGCAGATCGACAAGGCGGCCAGCGTGTTCGAGGCGCGGCGCATCTCGGATCGGCGGCGGCTGGCGGATTTGCTCAAGTACATGAACACGCAGCAATGCCGCGTGCAGATGATGCGCCCGTATTTCGGCGAGCCCGAAGGCGAGCGATGTGGCCTGTGCGATTCATGCGCGGGTCTCGACAGCGAGGTCTTCGATCCCGGCGACGCCGACCACCGCGAGGCGTTGCATGCGGAAACCGACTTTCGCTCGCGCCAGCGCAGGCACCGGGGCCGGGAGGATCGGGACGAAGGGCCGCGGCCAATGCACGCGCCCACGCCGCTGGCTGCGCGCGTGGTCGTTTACGCCACCGCGATTCCCGAGGTGCTTGCACCCATGACGGTGGCACAGTCGCCCGTCGCGCCCGAGAGCGAAGCGACGTTCGACCAAAGCGCGTTGCAGGTCGCCCCAGACGGCGGCAGGTGGCTGGACGGCGACGCGGTTCTCGAAGACGCGGATGCAGCCGCCTGGGCCAATCGGCCGGTGGCAGGGACGCACGCGGGCGCAAGCGCGGGCGATGTCGTGGTTGCTGCGCCAGGGGAATTCGACACCGCATGGAACGCCGTGCGCGACGCCAACATCCGGCCGTTCGTCGCCTGGGTAACACCGGCACCAGTGTCCCTGCCGCCGATGCAGGTTCTGCGGCACCAGCATCAGAGCGGTGGCGGCGGTAGCGGCGGCGGTGGCGGCGGCGGCGGCGGCGGTCAGCAGCGCCCGAATGGTGGTGGATCCTACGGGAATGGTGGCGGGAAACGCGGCGGGCGGCGGCGGCGCGGCGGCGGTAGGCCGGAAGGCGATCGGCCGCAGCGCGACCACCGCGAGCCCCGCGGGCCGCGGCTACCCGGTGTGTACAATCCCGGCGGCGACTAAAACTTCGAGTATTACATTCAGGAACGAATGTAAAGTGCGACTAACACGCGCGAAAATGACAGCCGTGTTGTGGGCTGCTGTGCTCCTGGGTGGGGGCGCAGTCGCGCCCGTCGCGTGGGCGGAGGACGCGCTTGAACGCGTGCGCCGGACGGGCGAGTTGCGCTGGGGTGGAGATGTGCAGGGCGGCGAGCCGTTCGTGTTCGAAGATCCGAGCCAACCCGACCACCTGATCGGATTCGAGTCCGACATCGCGGAGGCCATCGCAGCGCGCATCGGTGTCCGCGCGGTGTTCGTTCAGAACGACTGGTCGACCCTGGTCGAGACGCTGCTGCGCGGCACGTTCGACCTGGCCATGAACGGCCTCGAGGTGACCGAAGAGCGCAGTCGGCGCGTGCGTTTTTCGCGCCCGTACCACACGTTTGCCGAGCGCCTTTCGGTGCGGCAGCAGGAACTCGATGCGCGCGGGCAGGCGGCATTGCGCGACCTTGGTGCGTGGCGCGGCCGGCGCGTTGGGGTGCTTGCCAACTCGCTCGCGTGGGACATCCTGGGCGGGATTGGTGCCGACCGCGTGCCCTACGAGGGCGTGCAGGAGCCGTACCTGGACCTCGGGCAAGGCCGCATCGATGCGGTGCTGATGGACGACATCATCTCGGATCGCTACGGTCGGCTGCCGGGCATAGTCGCGGTGGCGGACGTGGCGGAAGGGATCTACGCCATCGGCATGCGGCCGTCGGACGACGCGCTGTTTACGGCCGTGGATGGAGCACTCGGGCAGCTGATCGCTGCGGGTGACATCGGCCGCATCCTGGCCCAATGGAAGGTCGAGCGGCCACCGCACTCGACTTTGTCGGCGCAGCCGCAGCCACGACAGTCGGCCGCCCCGCGCGCGCTCGGTGGGCATCAGGTGCTGCTCTTTGTGCGTGGCGCCGGCGTGACCATCGTCATCGCGCTCGCAGCAATGGCGATCGCGGTCATTCTTGGCCTTGGCTTGGCCCTCGCCCGCATCCCTTCGCCTGCGCCGTGGCGACGGGTGGCAAGCGCGCTCGGCACCGCGTACGTCGAGATCTTTCGCGGCACGCCGGTGCTCTTGCAGTTGTACGTCCTGTATTTCGCGCTCGCACCGCTCCTGGCGCTCGATGCGTACGCGGCGGCCATTCTTGGCCTGGGCCTCAACTACGCCGCGTACGAGGCGGAGATCTACCGCGCCGGCATCTCGGCGGTGCCGCGCGGGCAGATCGAGGCGGCCTGGGCGCTTGGCATGCCTCCGGGCCTGGCCTTCCGCCGCGTGGTCCTGCCGCAGGCGTTGCGCGTCTCGCTGCCCGGCATGACGAACGACTTCATCGCGCTGCTCAAGGACACCTCGCTGGTGTCGGTCATCACCGTGGTCGAACTGACCAAGCGCATGAGCATCACCGCAGTGGATTCGGGCGGGTGGCTGGTGCCGGGCTTGGGTTGCGCGGCGCTGTACTTCGCCATGAGTTATCCGCTGTCGCGCTGGGCGCGCCGGATCGAAACCAGGCTGGGGGCAGGGGCATGAAGGACACGCTGGTCGCGGCCGACTTGAGCAAGCTGATCGACGGCCGGGTGTTGTTCGACGGGCACTCGCTGCGCGTCTCGGCGGGCGAAGCGGTGGCCATCATGGGACCGTCGGGTATCGGCAAGACGACGTTCCTGCGCTGCCTCAACGGACTGACGCGCGCTGACCGGGGCACCATTTCGGTCGGCGGAGAAACGCTGCGCGCGGACGATAACCCGAGCGCGTTTGCGTCCGCCGCGCTGAGGGTCAGGCGCAAGGTGGGGTTCGTATTCCAGTCCTGCCACCTGTTCGCGCACCAGACGGTGCTGCAAAACGTGATCGAAGCGCCCTGTCAGGTGCGTCGCGAATCGGTGCCCTCGGCCACGCGCAAGGCGAACGCGCTGCTCAAGCAGTTCGGGATCGCGGATCGATCCCGGGCGCTCCCGCGCGAACTGTCGGGCGGCGAGCAGCAGCGTGCGGCCATTGCGCGCGCCCTGGCGATGGAGCCCGAGGTGTTGCTGCTGGACGAGCCGACGAGCGCGCTCGATGCCGAGCGGGGCGAAGAACTCGCGCGTGCCTTGCGGGATCTAATGCAAGGCGGCCTGTCCCTGGTGGTGGTGACGCATGATCCAACTTTCGCGCGATCACTGGGCGCGCGGATGGAGGCGCTGGCTGGGCGAAAAGCGTTGACACCCGGTGGCGCGTCGCCTATTTGAACCGTTGGCCCCATGACCGACCTCTGCCTCCGAGGTGGCCGGGTGATTGACCCGGCAAACAAGTTCGACGTCGAGGCGGACGTATTGATAGAGGGTGGGCGCATCTCGCGCATCGGCGTCGGCATCGCGGCATCGGTGGGCAAGGGGGTGCGTGTCGTCGAGGCGAAGGGCACCTGGGTGCTGCCGGGCCTCATCGATCTGCACACGCACCTGCGCGAGCCGGGCCAAGAATACAAGGAAGACATCGCCACCGGGACGGCGGCGGCGGCGGCGGGTGGCTTCACCGCCGTCTGCGCGATGCCCAACACGCAGCCGCCCAACGACAACCGCGCGATCACCGAGCTCATCGTGCGCCGGGCGCGCGAAGTCGGCTCGACGCGGGTGTATCCGATCGGTGCCATCACGCTGGGGCAAAAGGGCGAGACGCTGGCCGAGATGGGCGAACTGAAAGACGCGGGCTGCGTCGCGGTCAGCGACGATGGCCGCCCGGTGATGAACGCCGAGATCATGCGGCGCGCGCTCGAATACGCGCGTGGCTTCGGGCTGCCGGTGATCCAGCATTGCGAAGATCTGACGCTGTCCCTTGGCGGCAGCATGCACGAGGGCGTGGTGGCGACGAGGTGCGGCCTGCCCGGGCAGCCTTCGGCGGCCGAATCCGCGATGGTGGCGCGCGATCTGGCGCTGGTCGAGTTGACCGGTGCCCGTTACCACGTTGCACACATCAGCGCCGCCGAGTCGGTTCGCATGGTGCGCGATGCGAAGCGCCGCGGACTGCCGGTGACCTGCGAGGTGACGCCACACCATCTGACGCTCACGGACGAGGCGTGCGGAACCTACGATCCCAACGCAAAGTGCAACCCGCCTTTGCGTGCCGCTTCCGACATCGAGTCGCTGTGCGAGGGACTCGCCGACGGGACCATCGACGCCATCGCGACCGATCACGCGCCGCATTCGCCGGTCGAAAAGGATCTTGAGTTCGAGGATGCCGCGTTCGGCATGGTCGGGCTCGAAACCGCGCTTGCGTTGTGCCTTGAACTGGTGCGTTCGGGGAGGTTGTCCCCGATGGCGCTGGTGCAGCGGCTTTCACCCGGTCCTGCGGCGGTGCTCGGGTTGCAAGGCGGCAGCCTGTCGGTGGGCGTCGCGGCCGACGTCACGATCGTGGATCCCGATCACCGATGGGCGTGCCAGCCGGCGGAGCTGCTGTCCCGTTCGAAGAACAGCCCATTTTTGGGCCGCGACCTGCGCGGGCGTGCGATGTTGACGTTGCTCGCAGGCCGCGTGGTCTACGCCGAGGAAAAGTTCTTTGTCTGACGGCACGAATTCAGCAACGCCCGCCGCCGTTCCGGCGATTCTGGCCATGGAAGACGGCTCCGTCTTCCGCGGGACAGGGTTTGGCGCGGCCACCGATCTGGGTGGCGAGCTCGTCTTCAACACGGCGATCACTGGTTACCAGGAGATCCTGACGGATCCCTCGTACCGCGGCCAGATCGTGCTGATGACAGCTCCGGAAATCGGCAACGTCGGCGTCAACCCCGAGGATTTCGAGTCGGCGCGTCCCTGGTGCGCGGGCTTCGTGGTGCGCGATCTGTCGCCGCTTGTGTCCAACTGGCGAGCCACGGGCGATCTGTCCGCCTTGATGGCGCAGCACGGAGTCGCGGGCATCACCGGCATCGACACCCGCGCCGTCACGCGCCGGATTCGCATCGGTGGTGTGCAACGCGCGGTCATCACACGCCGGGTTGACGATCCGGCGGCGGCGGTCGCGAAGGCGCGCAGCCATCCCTCGCTTGAAGGGCGCGATCTGGTTTCGGAAGTCAGCTCACCCATCAGCTACGACTGGGACGAGGGCATCTGGCAGGGCCCGGGCACCCCGAAGGCACCTCCGCCGACAAAGTACCGGGTGGTCGCGTACGACTTCGGCATCAAACGCGGCATCCTGCGCCGCTTGCGTAGCAGCGGTTGTAGCGTCACCGTGGTCCCCGCCAAGACCAGGGCCAAGGACGTCCTTGGCATGAAACCCGACGGCATTTTTCTGTCGAACGGTCCGGGCGATCCTGCGGCCGTCACCTGCGCTGTCGAGTCAGCGGCCGAGCTTGCGCGCTCTGGCATACCGACGTTTGGCATTTGCCTTGGTCACCAGATCCTGGGCCTCGCGCTTGGCGGCAAGACGTACAAGTTGAAGTTCGGCCATCACGGCGCGAACCATCCGGTCATGGACCTCGTCACGCGCAAGGTTGAGATCACGTCACAGAACCACGGCTTTGCCGTCGACGTCGACTCGTTGCAGGGCAAGGCCACGCTGTCGCACGTCAGCCTGAACGACAAGACAGTCGAGGGCATGCGCCACGACACGCTTCCGGTTTTCAGCGTTCAGTACCATCCCGAAGCGTCGCCGGGCCCGAACGATCCCACGTACCTGTTCGATCGCTTCGTCACATTGATGGACGAGCGTCGGCGGTGACGCCGAAAGACGCCCCGGCTGCGGGCAAACCGGGCGCGCCTGGTGCTGGCAGGGTGCATGCGCTCATCGATCGCCTGACCGCCGAATACGCGGGCGACGCGCATCGCACCGAAGTCGAAGCCGCGCACGATAGCTTCTTTGAGCGTGCGGGGAAGGTCTTCGAGGACGACGAGGATCTTTTCGACGGCCGCACCGCAGCGTTCCTTGAGTGGTACGTCATAGAACGTCCGCTCGATGGTGGTCGGCGGCCAGTGATCGATGCGCTGGACAGGACTGATCGCTATTCGCTGGCGGATCGGCAGGGCCTGGCGTTTCTGGCCGCGAGTGTCCGCAGCCTGTTTCAGGTGGCGCAAGTGCGAGGGGACGTCGTGTGGCTTGACGATCTGCTCGGCGGCGCGCATCTGCGTGTGGTGGAACGCAGAAGCACGGTGGGATTCGAATCGGGTGACATTCTCGAAGCGCGGCTGTGCTGGGATGGCACGAGCGCGGTTTTCGGCAAGACGTTCTTGTTTCATCCGCGCGACGCGAGGGACGACATCCTCGCCACGGTGCCGGAGGCGTGGGCCCGCGGTGCGCGCCGCGACGATATTCTCTTCGGGTTGTCGCGTCTGTGCGTGCAGTGGCACAGGCTTGGATTCGCAGGGCACACGGGGGCCGATCGCATCTACCGGGGTGGCCTCGCCGGGCTGGCGACGACTGCTTCTTGAGGTAAAGTCTGGCCGATGGGGACGCTCGCGGGGAAAAAGGTCGTGCTTGGCGTGAGTGGGGGCATTTCCGCTTACAAGGCGGCCGAGCTCGTGCGCCTCTTGAAGCAGGCCGACGCCGACGTGCGCGTGGTGATGACCCGCGCCGCGTGCGAGTTCATCACTCCGCTGACCCTGCAAACGTTGTCGGGGCACGCGGTGGCGAAGGACTTGTTTGACCCCGCCGACGAGGCGCAGATCGGACACATCCGTCTCGCCGACGAGGCCGACCTGGTCCTGGTCGCGCCCGCGACCGCGAACGTGATCGCGCGCTTGGCGTGTGGGCTGGCCGACGATTTGCTGGCCGCGGTGGTGCTCGCGACGCGCGCGCCCGTGATTTTGGCGCCCGCCATGAACGTCAACATGTGGGAGAACCCGCTCACCCAGGCGAACTTGCGCCGACTAATCGAAACCGGTCGTTTCGCCACCGTCGGTCCCGACCGCGGGGAACTCGCTTGCGGCTGGATCGGAGCGGGCAGGCTGGTGGATCCCGCCGAGATTGTTGCCGCTGCGCAGGCGGCGAAGGGCTTGGGCGGAGCGCGAGATGCCGCCGCTTCGGCCACCGGCGGCTGGCTTGCGGATCGCAAGATCGTCGTCACCGCAGGGCCGACGTACGAAGCGCTGGACGATGTTCGTTTCCTGGGAAATCGCTCGTCGGGGAAGATGGGGTTTGCCCTGGCCGAATCGGCGGCGCGCGGTGGTGCGGCGGTGACGTTGGTGTCGGGCCCGGTTGCCCTGTCCACGCCAAGTGGCGTGTCGCGCGTGCAGGTCGAGTCGACCGCGCAGATGCAGGCCGCGCTGACGACGGCCGCGGCCGGGGCGGACATCGTGGTCATGACGGCGGCCGTCTCGGACTTTCGGCCGAGCGTCAAGGCGGCGGGTAAGCTGTCGCGCCATGATGCCGTCGCTCCGATCGAGCTGCGCGCGAACCCTGACCTGTTGGCCGAGCTGGCGCGCTCGCGGCAGAGTGCGCGCCCCATGTTGGTCGGATTTGCCGCCGAGCGCAGTGCCGACGCTGCTGACCTGGCGGCGCGGGCGCGGCGCAAGCTGGTGGAAAAAGGCTGCGATGTTGTGGTGGCGAACGACGTTGGCACGCCAGGGCTTGGTTTCGGCAGCGACCGCAACGCCGTCACCATGGTGTTTCGTGACGGGCGTGAAGTGCGCCTGGGTCCCGCGCAGAAGATCCTGCTGGCCGATCAGATCTGGCATGCCCTGTCGCCCACGAGTCCGCCCGCCTGAAAAATCACTCGATGCCAAAGCGACACGAAGATCCGGGCAAGGATGCGCAATCGACCACGCGCACGTTCCTCTCCGCCGGTGATGCCCTGCTGGCCCGCCAGGAAACCGCCGGTCCAAACCGGGGCAACGTTCCTGCGTGGACGGGCGCGACCGACCCTGATTTTCATGGGACACTGGCGGCGATCTGGGTGTGGACGCGGGCCGAGGCGCGCTCCCGCGAGTTTCGCTTTCGTCCTGCCATGGTGGCCGGATGGGCATTCGTTCGTTCGTCCTGGACGCGCTTCGTGCCAGGCGCGCTCGGTCCAGCGGCGTCCGACGAGGCCGCGTACGACTGCGCGATGGTGCTGCGAGCGGCGATGGGTGCGCATGCCATCGGTGCGCTCGACGAAGCGGTGGACGCCCCGGCTTGCGCGGCACGTCTTCTGTCGGCGTACCTGACGGATCTGGATGATTTTTCCGGTCGGGATTTTCGTGACCCGGGCTTCCTGGCGTGGAACCTGGCCGAGCACGCGCGCCTGGTCGAAGATCGTGGCCTCATCGCCGCGTCGCGCCGGTTCGTTGATCGCGCCTTCGGCATGAAACTGCCACCGCCGTTCGCGTCGGAGCCCCAGGTGCGGGACGGTCTGTTCGATTTTTCCTCGACGACGGCGACCCGCGTTCTCGCGGTGCTTGCCGCCGAGGGCAATACCCCCTTCGTTGGTGCCTGGCTACGCGAGCGCGTCGGGCCGCACGTGCCCAACGGGTTCCTGCCGCGTGTGCTGGACGAAAATTGCTGGAACGCGCTCGTGGCCACTGCCCTGGGCCGGGCGTACCGAGCGTCCACCGGGCCGGTTTTTCTCGTCGGCAACGTGGCCATTCTGGAAGAGCTCGAGCGACGATCCGGCGGCAAGGCGGCGATTGGTCGGCAACTCGGCTTTGCCGACGAAACCAACGCGACATTTTTTCGCTGCCTCGCGCTCGACGCGCTGGGGCCGACGCCGTGAACGCATCGTCCGCCCGCCAGGATCTTCTGCATCTGGTGGCGGGATTTCGTTCACACCTCGAACACCGTGCGCGATCGGGTTTGCTGGGCGTGTCGCTGCCCGCGCCCGAGGCACCGGCAGCGGCACGTCCGAGTGAGCAGGCAGCCGTCGCCCGCGACGGGGCCACGCGCCTGCCGATCATTCGCGCCGAGCTCGGCGACTGCCAGCGTTGCAAGCTCCACCCGCTGCGCAAGAACATCGTCTTCGGTGTCGGCAATCCCAATGCCGACCTGGTCTTCGTCGGCGAAAGCCCCGGTGCCGACGAGGACGCGCAGGGCGAGCCTTTCGTCGGTGCCGCCGGGCAATTGCTCGACAAGATGATTGTCGCGATGGGGTTTGCGCGCGAGGACGTGTACATCTGCAACGTCCTGAAGTGCCGTCCGCCGGGCAACCGCAAACCCGAGCCCGACGAGGTTGAACAATGCGAACCCTTCTTGAAGCAGCAATTGCGCGCCATCGCGCCACGCATCATCGTCGCGCTGGGAAAGTTCGCCGCCCATTCCTTGTGCGGCGTCAGCACGCCCATCACGCGCCTGCGCGGCACGATGCACACCTACGAGGGCATTCCGGTGATGCCGACGTACCACCCGGCGTTTCTCCTGCGCGACCCCGCGCGCAAGGGAGAGGTCTGGCAAGATCTCAAGACCGTGCTGGTCGCCCTCGAAGCGCAGGGCATTCGTCCACCGCGTCCGCCAAAAGCGTGACGTCGGCAGGCGTTCATGCCACCGAGACGCAGTGCCGCGAGATGGCGAATCCCATCTTTTGCGCCGCCACGATCAGTCGATCGAGGTATCAAGATAAGTCATCGATCGGCGCGATCGTCCGCCAGTTCAGCCAGGAGGATTGCGGCGGGCGCCACAGGCTGACGCGGAGGGGGGCCATCGTCCCGCATCGTTGGGGCCGTCAACCAGCCCTTGCGGACGGCTTCCGCCAGGAACGCGTCGGCGACCGGGACACTGCGTCCCTCGCGTGGCGGGATCAATTCGGCGACGACGCGGTCGCGATCGGTCACCAGAACGGTCTCGCCGCTTGCCGCGAGCCGGAGGTACTCGCTCAGCTTGTTTTTCAGGACTTTCACCCCGATGGAGCGCATCTCAACGAGGTAGCTCCTGGTAGCTACCTTGTCAATTCACTGGTGGCTCGCAGCGCGTTCCAATCGATCCGGTAGCTTCCGCGCCGGGTGAGAATCCAGCGCAGCGGTTTGCGTTTGTCCGCGGAAGTAGCGAGCGCCAGGTGGTACAGATCGTCGACGCGGTGGAAAAATCCGCGCGTGTGCGGCGTCCTGGTGAAGCCGAGTGAGTGCACGTCGAGGTGATGGCAAAACTCGTGCAGCAACGTGTTCAGCAGGCCGCGGTGGCTGGTCACCTTGCCAAGCACCGCGGTGCGCATCCAGGCGCGGATCTTTTGCGAGTCGGGCGCGTAGTCGCCGAACAGCTCGTACGACGTGTCACCGCCGACGACTTTCAAGGGACGCACCCCAAGAACCGTCAGCCCGGGCGTCGCGACGCCGTAGAAAGCCGCAAGCAGCTTGCACAGCGCGTCTCCGGCGCGTTGCACGGCGAGCTTGTCGTCGGCGGCAAGTGCGTCGGCAAGGCGATGGGAAGCCGACTGCAACTGGTCGGCGGGTGGCAGTGGAAGAGTTCCCCGCGCGTCGCTGGCGTCGTACAGCTTTCGCAGCTTTGCGGCCTTCGGGGGCGGGTCGGTGATCACGGACGCCGAGCATAGCGCGACAACAGCCGCAGGGGCGACGTTGGATGTGCTACGCTTGCGCCGCTCATGTGTGGCGTGATCGGTATATTCGGGCACGCGGAGGCCTCGAACATCGCCTACCTCGGCTTGCATGCGTTGCAGCACCGCGGGCAGGAGTCGGCGGGCATCGTGTCGAGCGATGGCGAACGCCTTTGGTGGACGCGCGAAATGGGGTACGTGCGCGACATCTTCACGGTCGACCGGCTCGCGCGGCTTCCCGGCACCGCGGCGATCGGCCACGTGCGCTACTCGACCACCGGCAGCTCGGTCGTCCAGAACGCTCAACCCATCGCGGTTGATTACTCGGACGGCTCGGTCGCCGTGGGACACAACGGCAACCTGGTCAACGCGGCCGAACTTCGCACGAACCTGGAAGCCGAAGGTTCCATCTTCCAGACCAGTTCCGACACCGAGTGCATCCTGCACCTGGTCGCGCGGTCGCGGCAGAAGGGCCTGCCCGACCGGGTGGCGGATGCGCTCAAACAGGTCAAGGGGGCGTACTCGCTGGTCATGCTGTCCGAATCCATGCTCATCGCCGTGCGCGATCCGATGGGGGTGCGGCCCCTGTCGCTCGGGCGCATCAAGGACACCTGGGTTGTCGCGTCGGAAACCTGCGCGTTCGAGTTGATCGAGGCGGAGTACGTTCGTGATGTCGAGCCGGGCGAGATGCTGATCATTGACCAGTCGGGGTTGCGCAGCGTGCGACCATTCATGGCGGAAGCGCCCCACCGTTGCGTGTTCGAATGGGTGTACTTCTCGCGGCCCGATTCAACGATGGCAGGTCAGTCGGTCTACAGCGCGCGTGAAAACATGGGACGCCGCCTCGCGGTCGAGCACCCAGTGCAAGCGGACGTGGTTATCCCGGTGCCAGATTCGGGCACGGCTGCGGCGATTGGCTACTCGAAGCAAAGCGGCATTCCTTTTGGTCAGGGCCTTGTTCGTTCGCACTACACCGGGCGCACGTTCATCGAGCCGTCGCAGCAGATTCGCCACTTCGGCGTGAAGTTGAAGCTGTCGCCGGTGCGCGAGGTGATTGCTGGCAAGCGCGTCGTGGTGGTCGACGATTCCATCGTGCGTGGGACGACCTCGCGCAAGATCATCGGCATGATTCGCAGCGCTGGCGCATTGCAAGTGCACCTGCGCATCAGCTCGCCGCCCACCGTCGGGTCTTGCCACTACGGCATCGACACGCCGACCAGCGACGAACTCATCGCCTCGTCACAGAGCGTGGACAGCATCCGGGAATACGTGGCCGCGGATTCGCTCGGTTACTTGTCGCTGGAAGGACTTCACGGCGCGCTGGATCGCCGGCCGCCCGACAAAGTGAACGGCGGCCTGTGCGACGCCTGCTTTTCAGGAAACTATCCGATCGCGATTTCGCCCCCGGCCCGGCACCGCCAGCTACGCCTTATTTCGGGCTAGGTGCCCGGCACCTCTGCTACACTGCGCGGCCATGGAAATTAGCCCCCTGCGCGAGCGCGTCGCCAAGCTAGCTACCCGTCTGGACGCGCTCCGCGGGTATCTTTGACATCGACGGCAAGAAACGCGACATCGCGGCCGTCGAGTTGAAGGCTGCC
>CAYSKR010000031.1:0-20458 GCA_964431675.1 uncultured Myxococcales bacterium | reverse complement strand
CGTGCCAAGAAGGATAACTATAGACAAACGGATCTTGGGCTTGGGTACACGCTTCGCGTCGGCTTCGGCATCACCCACGGCTGGCTCGTCTGGTTTGGCCTCGACGGAATGGACAGCACCGACGACACCTTGGGCGCGCGCCAGATCGGGTATTTCATCGGCGCGCAGTTCCACCCGACCAGCCGCCTGTACGCGCGCGCCGGCGTGGGCCTGGGCACGCTGACCGCCGATGCGAATGTCGGCCGCGGACAGGCGATGCACCTGGGTCTCGGTTACGAACTGGTGCAAGGCTGGAGCACCGCGCTTTCCGTGGAACTCGGCAGCGTGATCGGCCGCTACTTCGCCGGTACAGAGGTCTGGTACAGCTTCGGCCCAAACTTCGTGATCAACTTTTTCTAGGGTGGGCACGCGGGCATGACGTCGTCGCCGGTTCGGGAATAGCTGGGCCTCGCCACTGGTTCTGCGGGCAAGTGGTAACATGGGGGCGAGGATGACCAAGGCGCAGGTGCATCGGGTGCGGTCGTGGCTTGCGGGCAAGCGCGTGGTGGAGGCAGTGCAGCGCAGGCTCACGGCGCACGAAGGCCCCGACCCTTCGTGGTCAACGCGGATGTCACTGTCGATGATCGAAGCTGCGCACCACCGCGGGATCCCGCGGCCTGATGCGGTTCGCGACCGCGATGTCGCCCGCGTCCGGCGGATCTGGGACAAGCTCCGACGGGTGAAACGACTTCGATGGCGACCAGACGACGCACGCCAGCCTTCCTGACGGCCCTGCGAGCGACCCGCGACGCGCTTACGGGCACCGGAGTTCCCGGTGCCATCATCGGAGGTGTCGCGGTGATCGCCCGAGGAGTCGCCCGATACACGGCGGACATCGACGCGACCGTCTCGGGGGGTGCGTCGGACCTTCCTGCGCTCGTGAAGTGTTTCCGCGGTCACGGATTCGTGACCAGAATCGCGGGTGCGTTGAAGTTCGCTAGCGAGCACCAGGTCCTCCTTCTGCGGCATGAGGATTCGCGCGTGGACCTCGACCTCAGCCTTGCGTGGCTCACCTTTGAAGAGGAGGCCATTGCGGCGGCCGAATCGGTCGACTACGCCGGCGTCAATGTTCGCGTTGTGCGTGCGGAGGATCTGATCATCTACAAGTTGATTGCGCACCGGCCACGCGACCTCGACGACGCGGAACGACTGCTCCTGCTCCATCGGTCACGCATCGACCTGGGGCGGGTTCGTGACGTTCTCGGGATGCTTGCCGAAGCCCTTGAAGGCCCCGACCGACTCGCCACGTTGCACCAGATCGATCGACGAGCGAACGCGGCCGAGCGGCCGATCGGACGCCGCAAGGGCAGGCCCCGGGGACGATAGATCACAAGTCCGCCCGCCAGCCCGCCGACGCAGTCGCTACCTTGGTTACGGGCCGCCCCCGGGTTACGGCAGTCCGCCCGGATATGGACCGTACGGACCGCCCGTCGGGCCGTACAACTATAGACAAACGGATCTTGGGCTTGGGTACACGCTTCGCGTCGGCTTCGGCATCACCCACGGCTGGCTCGTCTGGTTTGGCCTCGACGGAATGGACAGCACCGACGACAACTTGGGCGCGCGCCAGACCGGGGGCGCGCTGACCGCCGATGCGTATGTCGGCTGCGGACAGGCGATGCACCTGGGTCTCGGTTACGAACTGGTGCAAGGCTGGAGCACCGCGCTTTCCGTGGTACTCGGCATAGATGATCGTGTTGGTGTCGAGGAGCCAGATCACGGCATCTCTGGCGGTGGCGCGCTGCCACCCGATTCACGCCCATCGCGGATCACCTTCGCTAACTCTTCCAATGAGATGCCGTCCCAGGGTCCGACGTTCGCAAGCGTGGTTCCAAGCCCGACTTTGGTCTGTTCATCTGGCAACGCTCGAAGCTCAACTTTGAAGCCATCGACGCGCGCCTGGACCGTGTGCGAAGGATCGCGCTTGAGTTCCGCCATCGCCTCTTCCAGACTGGCGGGAATGTGTTTTTCCGGGCGCGCCATGGTTGTCTGCACGGTAGCACGACTGGCGACGCAGGGCCGAGCATTGGTCAAAACAAGGGCAGCCGCCGTCGGTGCAACCCTGCCGAAGTGCCGGTTACCCGCTTACCAAGTACTGCGAGCCCGGTGCGTCGGCGTTCTCAAGCAGCGCTCGTGCGAGCACCTCGCCGTATCCTTGTCGGCGTCGCGTCGGTTCAACGATGATTCGCGGTGAGCGTTCCAGTCCAGCGTCACCGTATCCATTCGACAAGGTTGGCGATCTCCGAGGGCGGCGTGCGCTCAGCAAGAAGGACGATGGCGCGAGATGATGCTCCCGTCTACACATTCGTCCGCGTAGAACCTAAGCAGGTAGGGCAACGGCCGGGCCTATGCAGCGCGCGGGCGCCGCCGCGCCGGGAACTGTTTCTGCAAGGAAGAAATCAGCGCGTCCGCTTCCCGCCATTCGGCCTGAATCTCTTCGCGGTGGTCGTAGTAGTGGGTCAGCGCCGCGTGGACTTCCGCCAGGGTGAGATCGGGGTGGGCATTGATGATCTCGTCTGGAGATCTGCCCATGTGTTCATGCTCCGACGCAATCTGGCTGATCCGGATTCTGGTCCCGCGAATCCGGGGCTTGCCTCCGCAAGTGCCGAGAGTGGACTCGACGTGGTCCACCGGAACCTTTCTCTTGACCGCCGCACCCATGACAAAACTGTACCATACGAGCGCGGTGCGGCAACGCAGGGGCACGCCTCGCCTTGACATAATTTGATACTCGTCTGGTTTTTGAAACCGTCTAGCCTCCTGAGCGGGTCATACCGGGCAAAAAGCTAGATTGTTCTTGTCGCTGAGGAATAGACAAACGCGGCGTGTGGTCGGTCGTCTGACCAAAAACCGCTCACAACCTTGGACGCGTGGCCCCCGGCGTGGTTTCATCGGTGCGTGGTGAACTGGTTCCAACGTCGCACTCGTGGTCGCGTCCTGCTGTACCTTGGAATGGCCACGGGCGGCATGTGCTTCGCGACCTGCGTGACGCGGCCCGAGACTGGCGCGGACGGCTGCAAGTCGGACCGCGAGTGCAAACTTGCTCGGATCTGCGAGGCCGCACGCTGCGTGTGGCCGCACGCCCCCGATTCGAGCGGCCATGGCGGCGCGAGGACCGCCGATGCCGACGTCTCAAAGCCGGGCAAGCAGGACGGCGCGGGCGGCGCGAACTTCTCGCCGAACGGGATCGACGGTAAAAACTCGCCCGACGCCCCCGCAGTGGCGCCTTCGCAAGCCATGTTTCGCCTCGGCCGGACCCACCGGGGGCTGACCCCGTATCGGATCCCATTGCACCAACCCACGGTGCGCTGGGCCCACAAAACCCGCGGCGCGATCACGTCGTCACCCACGCTGATCCCCGGCGGCGGCGTGATCTTCGGCAGCCATGACGGCCGCGTACACGCTCTCGGTGCCGACGGAACGGCACGCTGGACGCACACGACCGGAGATCTCGTCTTCAGCTCGCCCGCGCTCGCGCTTGCGGCTGTGCCACGCCCCGCCGCCGCCGACGCCAGCAGTCCCGCGAGCACCCCCGCCGTGGCCTACGTCGGATCGGACGACGATCATCTGTACGCGATCAACCTGAAAACGGGGACTGTGCTGTGGAAGTTTCGCATCGGCTCGTGCTCGGCTGCGGTGGCGGTGGGACGCGACGCCAGCCGCTGCGATGTGGACGCGGGACCAACGCTGGGTCCGGATGGCACGATCTACACCGGCGGTGACGGCATTTACGCCATCAACCCCGACGGGACGCTGCGCTGGCGTTTCGCCACCGGTGGCCATGTGTCGTCCGCACCGGCGATCCTACCCGACGGCACCGTGGTGGCGGGCTGCCAGGACAACCTGATCTATGCCATCACGCCGTCGGGCACCAAGCGCTGGGATTTCCGCGCTGGCGACGACGTTGAAGCGAGCCCCGCCGTGGCCCGCGATGGCACCGTCTACATTGGCGCGGACGACGGCAAGCTGTACGCGCTGTCGCAAGAGGGCGACTTACGGTGGGCCTTCACCGTCGGCGATGACGTGCGCGCATCGGCTGCGATCGGCGACAACGGCACCATCTACGTTGGCGCATTCAATGCGCTGTTCTACGCGATCCGCCCCGACGGCACTCTGTCCTGGACTTTTCGCGCCGCAGACCGCATCCTCTCTTCCGCGTTGGTGGACAGTACGGGCGCGACCCTATTTGGTGCCGAAGATGATCGGCTTTACGCGCTGGAACCGGACGGCAAGCTGCGCTGGAGCGTGGCGCTCGGTGGGGACATCGACAGTTCCCCGGCACTTTCTTCCGATGGCACCATCTACGTCGGCTCCGACGACGGCAACCTGACCGCGCTGCGCGCACCTGAAAAATAGCAACTGAAGCATGATTGAACATCAAACCGGCGCCCGCGTCGACAAGCGGCTCACCGGCCGCATCAAAGTCCATCCGGACGGTTACGGTTTCGTCGTCCCCGACGACGCATCCGAGGACATCCACATCAGCGCCGGGGCGCGGGGCAACTCGCTCGACGCTGATCGCGTCGAGGTCGAGTGGTGGGTGGGCCACCGCGGCCTTGAAGGGCGGGTCATCCGCGTCACCGAACGCGGCCGCGCCAAGATCACCGGCGTCATAGTCGAGGGGAGAGGCGGCATTCACCTGCAACCTGACGATCCGCGCATTGGCACGCTGGTGCTGCTGCCCAGGGGCGCAGGGGCCGGATTCGTTGGTCGCGTCGCCGTCGCCGAGATCACCCGCTACCCCGAACGCCCGGGCGATGCCATTGAAGGCGTCGTGTTGCGATCGCTCGGTGAGCCGGGCGATCCGCGCACCGAGATCGAGAAGATCCTCGCCTGCGCCGACGTCGACGAAACCTTTCCCGACGAGGTCGCGGGAGCCGCTGCGGCGTTGCCGGACGAGCTTTGCGCCGCCGATCGCGAGGACCGCGAAGATCTGCGACACGTTCCCTTCACCACCATCGACCCCGAAACGGCGCGCGACTTCGACGACGCCGTCGCCATCGAAGATCGTCCCGGCGGCGGGCATCGGCTTTGGATTGCCGTCGCCGACGTGTCGCACTACGTGCGCGAGGGCACGGCGCTCGATGCCGAGGCGCAGCGCCGCGGCTGCAGCGTGTACCTGCCCCATCGCGCGATTCCCATGCTCCCCGAGCAATTATCCGGGAACCTGTGCTCGCTGTTGCCCGAGACAGATCGCCTGGCCATGGTCACGCGCATCGACTTCGACCAGAACCTGGCGATCATCGAGGTGGCTTTCTCGGCGGCGATCATCCATTCGCGCGCGCGACTCGACTACCCGGGCGTGGCCGCAGCCTTGGGTGGCGAACCGACAGGCAAGCGCAAGAAATACGAGCCGTTCTTGCCCGCGTTGCGCACGATGGACTCATTCGCGCGCGAGCTACGAAAAAAGCGCCAGCTCCGCGGCGCGCTCGATCTCGACTTGCCCGAGCCCGTGATCGAATTGGATCGAGATGACCCGATGCTGGTGCGAAACGTCCGCCGGTCGCGGCGCGACCCGGGCGAACGCGGCGCGTACGCCATGATCGAAGAGTTCATGCTGGCCGCGAACGACGCCGTCGGTGCCAGCTTTCAAAGCCGCGGCGAGCCCACGCTGTGGCGCATTCACGATGTCCCGGACACGACCCGGCTAGAAACCTTTGCCACCATGGCGGAGGCGTACGGATTTCGCTTCGACGCGGAAGAAGGACGCAGCCCGCGCGGCCTGGCGGCGGTGCTGGTCCGCCTCAAGGGCCAGCCGGCGGAAAAGCCGCTGTCGTTTCAGCTCCTGCGTTCACTCAAGCAAGCCACGTACGACGTCAACAACGTGGGCCATTTCGGACTCGCGGCGACCGCGTATCTGCACTTCACCTCGCCCATCCGCCGCTACCCGGACGTGGTGGTTCACCGTTTGCTCAAGCGGCGCCTCGCGACCCTGGGGAAACCCGCCGGGGGCTTTCCGCCCATGGCCGCAAGTCCCCGTTCCCCCGACGCCGAGGCCTTGCAGCGCACGGCGCGGCAGTCTTCGTTTTCGGAACGCAAGGCGATGGAAGTCGAACGCGAGGTGGTCGACCTGTACCGCGCGCTGTTCATGCGCGACCGCATCGGGGACGTGCTGACAGGAACCATCGCAGGGGTCACGTCGTTCGGGGTATTCGTCAGCATCGACGATCCATTTGTCGAGGGGCTGATTCGCATCGAGAATCTGAGTCCGGCATCTGCTGCGGCGGGAAACCGACCGGCCAACCGTCCGCGCTTTGAATTCGACGAGACCCGCAGCCGCCTGTACGCACCGGGCTCTGGTCGCTCGTTCGCCCTCGGCGACAGGGTCAGTGTGGAAATTCTTTCGATCAGCGTGGCGCGGCGGCAGATCGACATGAAGTTGGTCGACGTGCTGGAGCAAGCGCCCGGGTTGCCAGATCGCCCACGCCCACGCGACGGGCAGCGCCCGCGCCAGGCCGACGTCCGATCACACACGGGATTTCTCAAGCCCGGCCATCCCGGCCGCAGCGGCGCAAAAGACCGGCCTGCATCCGGCAGGCCGCCGGTTGGACCTGGCCCGGGACGGCCAGGCACCGATCGCCGCGGCAAGGGCACCGAACGTCCGGCGGCACACCAGGGCGGCCGCCCTCGCCCAAGCGCGGAACGCCCGGGCAAGCCAGCCCTGCGCAGCGGTCGCAAAGGCCGTCGCCGCTGACAAAGATCCGCGCGACGACGACTCCATCGCATCTGGGTGCTGACGTGACCTCCGCCTTGCTGCCGCCCCCGGACGTCACCGTGCAGGACTTCTTCGGTCAATGGCTACCCGAGGCCTTCGCGCGATCTGCGGCCATGGTGCCCGAACGCGCACCCAAAATCCGGGTGTCGCTATCGGGCGCGGGCGGCGGCGCGTGGGATCTGCGTGTGCTCGGCAACGCCCTGCACGTTCAGCCCGCACCTGCCCGCGACAGCAGCGGCACCGCGCCGGATCTCTGGCTGCGGCAAAGCACCGATCACTTCTTGGCCGTCTTCCGACCGAGCGCGGACCTGCCACGGCTGTTGCCCCCCGGCTGGGGCGCGCTGGATCTGCTCTTCCTGGACGAGCGCGACGTGGATCTGCTCTCGCAGATTGAGGGCCGCCTGCTGCTTTTGGTGCTGGGCAAAAGACGTTGCCGCTGGTCGGTCGACCTGGCGTTCGGCACCGCCGGGGTTCGTGCGGGTCGGCCGCGCACCACCGTGCGCATCGACGGCGCAACCTACGAGGCTGTTTCTGCCGGTCGCATGGCCCCGCTGCAAGCATTGATCGGTGGACATATCGACCTTGATGGCGATCGCGCGCTCGCGCTGCAAGCTCTGATGCTGCTGATGGCCCGACTCGCCCGCAAGTCCGCGCAAAGTTAACCGCGTCGTTCAGCGGTCGTGGATCGTCTGCTCGTCCATTGCCACTTCGGGATGCGTCTGCGACGGCGTGACCAGCAAGCGATCGCCGCTCTTGGCGACGCCCCCGAGCATCCCTTCAAGTTCACCCGCCGTGACAGGACGATGATCCGGGTCGGGTGCCATCGCCTCAACGATGATGTGGCCGAGCGCCGTCGGCAGATCCGGGCGCGCCGCCCGAAGCGCGGCCAGATCGCGGTTGGCATCGAAGACACCGCCCGACGCGCCATCCTGGGGCCTCAAGCCGCACAGCAGCGCGTACAGGATCCGCGCCACGGCGTGAACGTCGGAACGTGCATCGGCAGCACGCCCAAGGCGCTGTTCAGGTGAAAGATGGTCGAGCACCAGCGTCAGGCGATCGCGGGTGGGACGACGGCGACGGCCGATCTCATCGCGCAGCACCTGCGCCCAGCCGAAATCGAGGATCTTGACCGAGTCGATCGCGCCGTTGCGCACGTGCAGAAGAATGTTGTCGGGGCGCAAGGTCCCGTGGATGACCCCGGCGTCGTGCGCCACTTGCAAGGCCAAGCAGACGCGACGTGCCACCTCGACCGCGGCCGGATAAGCGAAGCGTCGCTTCGACACCACGCGCGCCACGCCGTGCCAGCCGCGCACGGAGTCGATCACCGCGTAGGGAACCTCGGCGCGCGTGACGCCCAGATCGAGGGGGTCTGCGATCTGTGGGTGTTTGACCCGTGCAGCCACACGCGCGTCCCGCCGCCATTGTTCGATGGCGTCAGGCACCAACCCAGCCAGGGCGGCAACGAGTCTCACGGACGCTTCTGCGCGGCGACCGTCGGGAAGTAGCCGATGCGCTGTGTAAACGCCGCCGATCTCGTTTTCAAACAGGGTTCCTATTACCCGGAAGGGCGCGGCGAAAATCGGCTCTGGCGCAGGCGTGGCAAGTGACGCGAGCGCGCGGGCCGAGGGCCTGCGGACCACGGTTTCGCTTTCAGAGGAATCGGCCATGTCCATCTGGGCGATCACAGGCGGCGGAACGATGCGGGAAGGCCGTGACAGCTCCCGCCCAACCGGGGTCGACACGAACGGCGGACTTGGCCCAGCCAACGGGGTCTGCGGCGTCAGCGCACGAAACTTCGGGACTTCTTCCCTGAGCATCCGCTCACGTTCCACGTGCTCTTCCTCGATGGTTTCGCTGTAGATGGCGCGCAGAAACTCGGCCACCCGGGCCGCGTCTGCGCGTGGAGCAATCTGTGCAATGACGTCAGCCAGGCCTTGACGAAACTCGTCCGCGCTGGAGTAGCGCTGCTTCCGATCAGGCGCCAGCGCCCGCAGAACCACCTGGTCCAGGCTGGCCGGAATCCACGCGGCCCGCGCCGACGGCGGCGGCACCTTCGGGTGCCGGACGAGCGCGAGTGCCACGGCCGGATCGAGCCCCGCGACCTGCAGGCACTGCTGCCCGGTGAGCAGCTCCCACAGAACGATGCCCAGCGTGTAAACATCGGTGCGCGCGTCCGCGATCTCCCCCCGCGCCTGCTCGGGCGCAAGGTAGGCCGCGCGGCCAAACACCACCCCGGGCGCGGTGTGTTCCTGCTTGAGCACGCTGCGGGCCAGGCCGAAGTCCGCGAGCTTCACGTCACCGCTGTAGGCCAGCAAGATGTTCGGGGGCGCGACGTCGCGATGAACGAGCTTGAGGTTGCCATGGCCGTGTACGTGCACGAGCGCGCGCGCCACTTCACGCACGACGTGCAACGCGACGTCGAGAGGGATGCGTTCGCGGGTGCGGACGCAGCGGTTCCAGACTTCGCGCAGATCCTTGCCCTCGACCAGCTCCATGGCGATGTAGAATTCGCCGTTTACCTGGCCGACGTCGAACGTGGTGACGAGCGCCGAATGCGACAGGCGCAGCACCACCTTGGCCTCGTCGAGAAAGCGGTTCGCCTTGTTGCGATCGGCCTTCTCGGTCAGAACCTTCTTGATGACGCAAAGCTTTTCGAAACCGCCGACGTCGCCTCCCGCCGCCAAGTAGATCTCGCCCATCCCACCTTTGGCGAGCGGCTTGAGCAGAATGTATTTGCCGAAGCGTCTCGGATAGATCCCCGTCATCGGCTCCCGGGGAATACCTTACATCGCCGACGTCGCTGCGGTGGAGACGAAGCTACGGAAGGCAGCAAACGGTGGTCGGCGTCGCGGGCGTGCATGCGCCCGTCGGCTGCCCGGTGCCAGCGGTCACGTCGCAGGCGGGAGGATCTGGCGAGAATATCTGGTAGTGCGACGTCCCCCCCGTGGAGGGTAGCTGCGTGCATAGCGCAGGAATAGCCACGCTGAGAGCCATGGAGGTCTTGCACTGAAGATCCCGCCACACGCTGAGCTTGCCGGTGCAGCGCGGGTCATCGCAACGGCAGGACGAACATCCGCGCGTGTCGTCCACGCCGCCGTAATAGAGGTGCTTCTTCGTGTAGACGCCGGGACACGCGAGATCGCCCGTGGCGTAGACGCACAGCTTGGAATCGAAGCCATTGGGTGCCTTGGCGGCGCACACCGACGCCGCTCCGCATCCGCCCACCACCACCGCACCGCCCTGACAGACCTCACCGATCACACCCCACGTCGGCGGGCTCTCCGGAGGAATCGTCTGGCTGGCCTGGCAACTGCCGCTCGGTGCCGAACTGCCGACGGCGAACGAATAGTTCATTGGGGGCACCAGGCTGCACACGGGGCCGGTCGATCCCGGCGTTTTAGTCCCGCCACAGGACGAAGCGGCGTACCAAGTCACCGGGGGCGAGCCGCACGTCACCGTGGTCGTGTCGCACGAGCACGAGCAGGTGAGCGCTGGGCACGACAGGTTCGCGTGGCCCGTGTAGGACTGCGAGGGATACGCGCCGCCGCACGAAGGCACGGACGAGCTGCCTTCGACCCAGGACACGGGGCCATTCCATCCTAAAGGAACCTGGGGCACGCAGGCATAGCCTCCGCATTGCGGATCGGCGCAGTCGATCAGACCGTTGGCGTCGTCGTCGATGTTGTTGGTGCAAATTTCTACCTTCGGAACGCAAACTCCCCCCGAGCACATGTGGGTGACAACGCAGTCGGCGGCGCCTCCACACGGGATCTTGCACGCGGCACCCGAACACACGTAGGGCGAACAACTGGTTTGCATCGCTACCTGACAAGTGCCCGTGCCGCTGCACGTCCGCGCCGCGTATTGCGTGTTGCCCATGCACGTGGCCGGCGAGCACACGGTGGTTGCTGCGTACTTGCGGCACACGCCCGCCCCGTTGCACGTCCCATCACGCTGGCAGCCTGGCGCGCCGTCGTCCGGGCAATCGCCGTTTGGATCGTCGCCGTTCGCAACGTTGTTGCACGTGCCCAGTGCTCCCGGCAGCGCGCAAGTCTTGCACGTGCCCGAGCAGGCCACGAGGCAACAAATCCCGCGCTCGCAGAACCCCGAGCCGCATTCGCCTGGCGAGGTGCAGTTTTGCCCTGCCGCCTTCTTGCCACACGATCCGTTGTCGCAACCGTTCGGTGCGACGCATTCGCTGGGCGACGTGCAGGTGGTCAGGCAGTCCCCGCTCGGCCCGCACAGGTACGGAGCGCAGCTCTGGGTTCCGCCGGCGACGCAGGCACCGCCGCTGCACGTGGACGCCACCGTCTGCGTCGCGCCGGCGCATGCTCCCGGCGAGCACACGGTTCCGCCCGCGTACCTGCGGCAAGCGGCCTGGCCGTCGCAGAATCCATCGCGCTTGCACGTCGCCGCGCCATCGTCGGGGCACTCCCCATCCGGGTCGGTGCCGTCCGCAATCGGCAGACAAACACCAGCCTTGCCTGGCATGTTGCACGCGCGGCAAACCCCGCTGCAGAACGACTCGCAGCACACGCCATCGACGCAGAAGCCGGACGTGCAATCGCCCGGCGTCAAGCACATGGCTCCGTTGGCCCGAGGCCCGGTGATGGTGTCCACAGCCGCGTCCGCACCTTGCATGTCGGTGGGCATGTCGGTGGGCATGTCGGTGGGCGCGTCGGTGGGCGCGTCGGTGGGCGCGTCAGCCAGACGGTCCGACAGCGCATCGCCCGGAGGCTCGACATCGTCCGCACTATCCGCCGGACCATCGCTACCCGCATCGCGCGCGGACAAGATGGACATGGGCGGTTGCTTCGGATCGAACAGGTCCAACCGGCTCGGGTCGACCGTCGAGTCGACGCACGCACCTCCAATGCACGTGATCCCGCTTGCCTCGTCGCACAACTTGCGCGCGCAAACCTTGAGCAATTCCAGCCGAAGCACGACGCTCCGCCCGCGAACGAAACGCAGTGTCGCCGACCGCGACACCACCACGTCCGCGTCCAACAAACCGTCGGCAATGATCGTGAACGTTGGATTGCCTTCATCGCGGGGAGCGAGCACGGTGCGCGCCGGCAGGGCGAACTGACCGGGGCTAGTGCCCAGCTCATACGTCGCATCGAATCGAGTCACCCCCACGGATTTCACGCGAATACGCAGGCGGTTCAGCTCATTGCGAATCGCAAAATCCGTGTCCACCTCGACGACGACTTCACTCCCGTCCGTTTGATTGGCAGTTCCGCTCCCGCCGCATCCTGGCACCACGGCGACCGTCACCAATGCCACTGCGGCGAAGCACCGGGCGACCGGCCGCAAGGTTCGACTGGAAGTGGTTCCATGATGCATCGGCAACCTCATCGGCTAGGAACCAGGATTCGCCCGGGCGCCAGATCTCCGGTGAACCCCATCATCGGCGGGCTCTCGGACTTGTGGCCACCGATAACGATGGCCACCACGGCCCCACCAACGGCCACCGCGCCCAGCGCGGTCCACACCCACCAGCGCTTGACCATGGGGACTCGGACGTCGGCCGGTGGCGCGGCACTCGCAGTCAGCATCGTGGCGTCCGACGCGGGTGGAGGTGGTGGCGGTGGCCACAACGGTCCAGATCGGATTGCCGCGGCTGGCGCTGGTGCGGGTGCGAGCACCGCCGGGGGCGGTGTCGGCGAGGGTACCGGCGCGGGTGCCACCTTTTGCGCGGCCGCGACGGTCGCATTGAGTTCCTCGATGCGCTTGGCGACGTAGCCACGATTGGGCGCGTCAGGTATCGCGCGTTGGTACTTCCGGTAGAATGACAGCGCCTCGTGGGGTTCACCCAGCATCCGGTGACACTGCGCGATGTTGAACAGAAAGATCGGATCGGGGTGAAGGCGATACGCCTCCTTGAACTTGGTGGCCGCCTCTTTCCACTCGTCCAGATTGTAGTGAGTCTGGCCCTGCTTGAAGCGTGCCTTGGCCTCTTCGAGGCTGGACGTCTGAGCGACGGCACGAGCGGGAACCACCGCGTACAGCACAAGCACAACTCCCAAGGCCACCAAGCTACGCATGTCGAGCCCCTTCATCATACCCCCAATCCGGCCCGCACGTCGCGGGCCCTGCGCCCTCGCGCCCTCGCCCTACCCCTGCGCTGCATCCACCCGCTCCACCCGCACGGCGCAATGCTTGTACGACGGCTGGCGCGAGTACGGATCGAAAGCTGGAAACGTCAGTCGATTCGTCGTGTCGTAGTGCATCGGCACGAACACCTGGCCCGGTTTCACGGTGTGGGTGATGAACGCACGGGCACGCACAGCTCCGCGCGCGGAGACAACCTCGACCCACTCGTTCGGACGCAGGCCGATGCCCCGCGCGTCGACTGGGCTCAGCTCGACGTAGACATCTTTGGGGTACAGCTTGCGCAACACGGCCGACTTGCTGGTGCGGGTTTGCGTGTGCCACTGGCTGGAACTGCCACGGCCGGTCAGAAGGACCAGCGGGAATGCCGCGCTCGGCAATTCCGGCGCTGGTCGTGGCTCCTCGAACACAAAACGGGCGCGGCCATCCGCGTGAAAAAAACGGCCGTCCTCAAAGAGGCGCCGACCCGTTTGCGACGGCGGCGCACCCGATGGAAACGGCCACTGCACCCCACCCGCGCGTTCGAGCGCGGCGTACCCATCGATGCCCGTGATGTCCGACGGCTGGCCGGACGAACAGCGCTGCAATATCTCGAACACCGCCTCCGGGCTTGTCCAGTTGCGGAACATCGCCCCGCAACCCCATGCCTCGGCAATCAACTTGAAGATGTGAAAATCCGCCAGCGCGGCCCCGGGCGCACGCGCGACCTTGCGGCACAGCCCGATGCGGCGCTCGGAATTGATGAAGGTGCCGTCTTTCTCGCCCCAGCCGGCGGCCGGTAGAAACAGGTGCGCGGCCCGTGCGGTTTCAGTCGACGTGTACATGTCCTGCACGACCAAAAAATCGAGCCGGGACGCGATCTCGTGAAAGTAGCCCTGGTTGATCCAGGAGTGCGCCGGGTTTGTCCCGATGATCCACAGGCCGCGAATCCGACCCGCCAGAATTTTCTCCAGGATCTGGTCGTAGGCGAGACTCGCCTGCTGCGGAATGGCGCTCTCGTCGATGCCAAGCGCCGCGGCGATCTTGTTCCGGTCCTCCGCAGCGGCGAAATCGTGGCCGCCAAGCAGATTCGTGGTGTTGGAATACAAGCGCGACCCCATCGCGTTGCACTGGCCGGTGATCGAATTCGCGCCGGTGCCGGGCCGACCGATGTTGCCGGTCATGAGCGCCAGGTTGATGATCGCCTGAGCGGTCCGCGTGGCTTCATGACCCTGGTTGACCCCCATCGTCCACCAGAACGAGACGCCTTTGCCCCTGGCGATAAGAGAAACCAGCGACGTGATCTCTTCGTCCCGCAGTCCCGTGGCGGCGGTCACGCGCTCAAGCGTGAAGGTGGCCACGTGCGCGGCGAAGGCCTCGAACCCCCGCGTGTGCGCGGCCACGAAGGTCCGGTCCACATGCCCCTTGTCGATCAGCAGTTTGGCCAGGCCGTACAGCAGCACCAGATCGGACTTGGGTTGCAAGGCGAGGTGGTGCGTCGCAGACATGGCGGTCTCGGTTTTCCTCGGATCCACCACGACGATCGCCGGATGATTCGGATTCCGGCAAACTCGTTCCCACAATATCGGATGCGCAATGCACAGATTGCTGCCCCACAGGACGATGACGTCCGACGTTTCGAAGTCGTCGTAGGAATACGGCGGCGCATCGAAACCGAACGATTGCTTGTAAGCGGTGACAGCAGTGGCCATGCATTGCCGCGTGTTGCCGTCGCCGTGCAGCATGCCCATGCCGAACTTTGCCAGGGCACCCAGGAACGCCATCTCTTCGGTGACGATTTGCCCCGTCGACAGGAACGCCACCGACTCCTTGCCGTGCTTCTCCTGAATGTCGCGAAACCTTTGCGCCATGGTGGTGGTGGCTTCGGCCCAACCGACCGGTTGCATCTTGCCCGCGGCACCCCGAAGCAGTGGCGTCGTGCCGCGATCAGGCGCGCCCAGGGGGGTCAACGCCTCCCAGCCCTTCGGGCACGCAACGCCACGGTTCACGGGATACCCCACCGCCGGCGCAAGGGTCGCGCGGCCATCCTCGGGCAGCGCCACCTGCAAGCCACAACCGGTCGAACAGTAGCCGCACACCGTCGTGGTGGTGGTGGCGGTTGCCCCCAGCATCAACCCAGGGCTCCGGGCATCCGCGACGGTGGTGCCGCCTTGAAAAACAAGTAGCGCTCAAGCAATTCGCCACCAAGCAGACAGGCCGTCATGGCTGCGGCCATGGCCGACTGCGGTGAGCGTCCCGATGACCACGCTGCAAGGGGCAGCGCCACGGCACCCGCGCCGCCCAGCAAAAAGCGCCACGCCGTCGCCGCGCGCAAGTCCTGCACCATGATCAGCGCGACGCGTTTCCCGACCGTGTGCTGCCGATCACGCACGTGCCGCAAAGCAAACGCTTCGGCCAGCAGCTTGCCGCCACCCACCACAACCACCAGCGCAAGCAACGCACGGCCATACCCTGACGTCACGCCCGTCGAGAATGATGACAGCGCCAGCGTCGCCGCGCTGCCCAGCGCGACCGTGGTGGCGAAAAACTTCGGCCCCGTGATCGCGGCGCGCCAGTGCATCCGCCTGGTGGCGGCGTAGATCATGACCGAAAAAAAGACGCCCAAGATGCCGGTCACAAGCGCCGCGATCTCCCAAAGAACAACGCGCTCGGCGATGAATGCGCGGCCGGGGAAGCCACGCAAGAAGCCGGGCAGCGTCGACGCCGGAACCAGGGCCAGGGCAAATAGTGACGCCGCCTTGGCGAACAAGCCGAAGGCGAGAATCTCGCGGCTCATCCACGACGTGCGCAGGCCAAGCACCGCACGCCACGCAAACATCGGCCGCCCCAGGTGCAACGTCGCGGCAGTGATCGCCAGGACCGCCATCAATAGCGCGCCCAAGGCGTGCGGCAGGCTCGGCCGGGACTGGCTCGACTCCACGGCGCGGCCCACCACCGAATGGACCGCGAACGCGCCCACCGATAGCTGGGTCAACACCAGCATGAAGACGAGTGGCAGATGGCCGTGCTCCGGATGCACGCTGTAGTAATCCGCCGGCAGCAAGTTGCGTGGAACCTGGCGCGCGCTTCGGTAGATCGTGGTCGGAATGGTGTGGTCAGGCGCGGGCGCCCCGGGCAGGAAGGTGCCGGCCTCGCTGGCTTCGATCGCCATTTTCTGGTCGATGACGCAAATCTTGATCGCAAGGCTGGGGCACGACTGAACGCACGCCGGCCCTTCGCCCGACGCCAGGCGATCGCTGCACATGTCGCACTTGCGCACGATGCCCCGCGCGGCGTTGTACTTCGGCGCGTCGTAGGGGCACATGAACGTGCAGTACTGGCAACCGATGCATTGATCATCCAGATGTCGAACGATGCCGGTGACCGGATCCTTCTCGTACGCCTTGACCGGACAGCCCGACATGCACGCCGGATCGACGCAGTGATGACACGACGTGGTCACCGTCTGCTGCGCGGGAGCCTCGGCGGTGCCGCCGTGAAGCAACCCGACCGTGCGCCAGACCTCGCCTTCGTCGAGGTCGTTAAGACTGTGGCAAGCAGCGACGCAGGCTTTGCAACCCGTGCATGCGTCAAGATCGACCTCGAAAGCGTATTGCTCCCCGGGTTTGGGGCGCTGCAGGGGCAACACCTCGCGGTAGGCGCGAGCGCCCTGGTCAACGTCGCACGCCGCATGTTTGCGGGCGAACAGATCGACCGCCGTCTCGGTTCGTGGTGCCTGTTGCGCAACGATCGTTTGCTGCTCCCGCAAGAGCGCGCCCACGAGATCCGGGAGCCGCGAGTCTCCCGGCCCGGACGGCGCAAGGCGCAACAGCGGGCTGCGCAGGATGGCCGAGCCCGATGCAGAAACTTCGCGACTCATGACCGCGACGCGGGGGGAGCCTGCAACTCGACACGGCCGGCGCGAACCCGCACCGGGTACGTCGGCACACTCACGCTTTCGTCATCGAGACACTTGCCCGTGGACAGATCAAAGTTGTGCTTAAACATGGGTGAGGCAACCTTGGGTGCGCCGCCGCGATCACCCACGATCCCGCGCGACAGGACGAACGCCTTGCTAAACGGGTCGAAGTTGGAGATCGCGTAGACGCTTGCGCCGCCCGCCGATCCTTCCGGCAGATGAAAAATCGCTATTTGCCGCGCGCCCACGCGGGCACACACGCCGCTCGACGGCACGATGTCCGACAACGCGCAGATGTCGATCCACGGCTCGGCGCCGCTCGCCCCGGCGAAGCTCACGGTGTCCCCTCGATCTGCAGCGCCTTCTCTTCCCAGAAGGCCGCCCGATGCTGGTCGCGCAGGCGAACCTGCACCAGGCTTGGGTCCGCGTCGTCGCTGTTGACGAACGTCCGAAACCGCCGCAGCTTCTTCGGATCAGCGAGGGTCGCCGCCCATTCGCACTGATACGTGTCGACGATCTTCTGCATGTCGCGTTCAAGTTCGGCACCGACGCCGAGCACATCATCGACGATCACGCCGCGCAAATATTCGATGCCACCGTCGAGCTTGTTGAGCCACGTCGCCGTGCGCTCGAGGCGGTCGGCCGTCCGCACGTAGAACATCAAGAACCGATCGAGCAATTTGACCACCGCATCATCGTCGAGATCGGTCGCAAGGATTTGCCCGTGCTGCGGCTTCATGCCGCCGTTGCCGCAGACGTACAGGTTGTAGCCCTTGTCCGTCGCGATGACGCCGAAGTCCTTGCCTTGCGCCTCGGCGCACTCGCGCGCGCAGCCGGACGCGGCACCCTTGAGCTTATGCGGGCTGCGTAGGCCCTTGTAGCGATTCTCGAGCCGCACCGCCATGGTGACCGAGTCCTGCACACCGTACCGGCACCACGTGCTGCCCACGCACGACTTCACCGTGCGCAGCGCCTTGCCGTAGGCGTGCCCCGACTCGAAGCCGGCCGCGATGAGTTCGCGCCACACACCGGGCAACTCGTCCACCCGTGCGCCGAACAGATCGACGCGCTGGGCACCGGTGATCTTCGTGTACAGACCGTAGCGCTTGGCCACCTGACCGAGCGCGATGAGCTGGTCGGGCGTGAGCTCACCGCCCGGAACGCGCGGCACGATCGAATAGCTGCCGTCGCGTTGCATGTTGGCCAAAAACCGGTCGTTGGTGTCCTGCAATGGCACCAGGGCGTCGTTGCCGACGTGTTCGTTCCACACCGACGCCAGAATCGACGCCACGGTCGGCTTGCAAATCTCGCAACCCCGTCCCGTGCCGTGCGCGGCGAGCAAAGCCTCGAAGGTCCGATGGCCTTGCACCCGAACCAGGTGGAACAACTCCTGGCGCGAGTGCGCGAAGTGCTCGCACAGGTGATTGCGCACGGTGACGCCGGCGCGCCGCAGCTCGATCTTCAATAGATCAGTGACCAGCGGAACGCACGATCCACAGCCCGTCCCAGCCTTCGTGCATTTCTTGATCGCGCCAACATCGGTCAGGTTCTGCTGCGCGACGGCCTCGCAGATCGCGCCCTTGGACACATTGTGGCAGCTACAAATCAGCGCCGAGACGGGCAGTGACTCGACCCCCATGGACGCCGACTTGCGGTCACCGCGGGCGGGCAGAATGAGATCCTCCGGGTGCGGCGACAGCACAACGCGGTTTTGCACCATCGCCAGCAACTGCGCGTACCCCGACGCATCGCCCACCAGCATGCCGCCGAGCAAAAGTTGTTTATCCGCGCTGACCACAATCTTCCGGTAAGTGCCCGCGACGCTGTCCGCGATCGACAGCGTGTGCGCGCCCGGCGCGAGCGCAAACGCGTCGCCGAAACTGGCCACATCGACGCCCAGCAGCTTGAGCTTGGTGCTCATGTCGAAGCGGCCAAGACCGGTAGCTGCCGCGCCGGCTCCCTGCGAAAACAATCTGTCTGCCGCGAGTTCGGCCATGCGATACCCCGGTGCCACCAGGCCGTACGTCCGCCCGTCCCAGGAGGCGCACTCGCCAATGGCCAGGACGTCGGGGTCGGACGTCGTGCAGCCTTCATCGATCACCGCACCGCCCCTCGGCCCGAGGGGGAGGCCACAGGCGCGCATCAATTCGTCGCGCGCACGGATACCGGCGGAGAACACAACCAGACTGACCGCCAGCTCGCCCCCATCAGCGAATCGCAGCCCGGTGACTCCGCCATCGTGGCCAACGATGTCCTTCGTCGACATGCCGGTATGCACACCGACGCCCAGACTCTCGATGCGGCGCCGCAACAAGGCACCACCGATGTCGTCCACCTGCAGCGGCATCAGACGCGGGCCGACTTCGATGACGTGCGTCTCGAGTCCCAGGTTGCACAACGCATTCGCCGCTTCGAGCCCGAGCAGACCGCCGCCGATCACCGCGCCCGTGCCGACACCAGGCCGCGTCGCGAAGGCGCGGAGCTCCTCCAGGTCGCTCAGCGTTCGATACACGAACACGCCGGGCCGATCCTTGCCGGGTACGGGCGGCACGAACGGCACCGATCCCGTCGCCAGCACCAGCTTGTCGTAGGACACGACGCGCCCCTGCGCCGACCGAACGGTCTTCGCGCTGCGATCGATAGCGACCGCGCAATCACCAAGCAGCACCTCGATGCCCGCTGCCTCGTACTGCCCGGGCGCGACCAGCGACAGGTCAACGGCCGAAGATCCGGCCGAAGATCCGGCCGAAGATCCGGCGAAAAACTTCGATAGGTTCACGCGGTCGTAAGCGAGGCGCGGCTCCTCGCAAAACACCGTGATGTCCCAGTGCGCCGACGCGCCCATCGCGCTGGCGCGTTCGAGGAAACGGTGGCCAACCATGCCGTTGCCAATGACGACCAGCTTCACGGACAAAGAATGCACGGGGACCGATTTCGCCCGCGCGCCCGTCGGCGTAAATTTCTTGTTAACGAGAGGGCCGGTTTGGCAACCGCGCGGAAACCTACGGGCTTCCTGCCGAGAAAAATTTGACCCGGTGCGCGTTGGGAGTGGTCCCCTCCGTCCAGATGACCACGGGCGCACCTCCCCGGGTATCATACAGCGTGGAAGGATACATGTTGTTGAGGTTGTCGGTCGTCACCGAGGTCGCCGCTCCCCACGCGCCCAACGAGAACTTCCTGGATACGATGTTGTAACTGCTGGCGGCCACGTACTGGCTCCAGTAGACCCAGGCGTTCGTCCCGTCCGTGGTGATGCTGGGGCTGACGTCCTTGGAGGTCGTGCTCGAAGAGAGCTCCGTGCGGGCGGTCCATCCCCCCGCGGCCGTGTACGAGCGATAGCCGATTCCACTGACCCCGTCCCCGTCCGTGGTCCCATCCCCGTCGACCAGATGCAATGTCTGAGTGGGCGAGCTTCCCGACGCGATGGCCGAGAAGCTGGCCGGCTGATTTCCATGCCAGGCGCTAAAGATGGTCTGGTTCGCGCTCCAGCTCCCGCCGCTGTAGGTGGACCACTGCCAGTCAAACGGGCCCGCGTTGATGTGAATGACCGTGGGCTGATTGTTGAAAAGCAGCAGCGTCCCTGAGCTGCGGCCATCCGTCGAAGCGGGGGTGACGAAATCGTTCCGGGCCGACCAACTCGTCCCGTCGTCGTCGGAGGAGCGGATCCCCATGACCGCGTTGGCCCCCGCCCG
>CAYSKR010000030.1:0-29651 GCA_964431675.1 uncultured Myxococcales bacterium | reverse complement strand
GCAGCTGATCTCCAAAGGATCGTCGAGGGGCACAGCATCATTCGTGGTGTGGATCAAGTTCCGAAGGGACACGTGCGCATGGAGACCGCGTTCCTCTATCCGGATGGAAGTTCGATTGACGTGTTCGTCGTGGAGGGAGCGGCAACCAACGATGCTCTCAAGCTCAGCGATCTTGGACAGACCACGTCATGGCTTCTCGATGTTCAGGTCCGTCCGTGGCTTTCCAAGAAGCGGCAGAGGTTTGTGGAGGACGCGCTGAGGATCTATGGCATCAGCCAAACAGGCGGCGCGCTCGAGTGGCCGATGCAGTCGCTTGAGGAAGTGGTCGATGGCGTCGTAAGGCTGGGGCAAGCCTGCGTCCGCGTCGCGGATCTGACGTACACCCGCAGAAGCTCGCTTCAATCGGTGGTTACGGAAGACCTGGAAGAACTACTGGCCGATTCCGAGCTCGAGTTCGAAACGAACAAGGAAATCTCGGGCCGCCACGGGGCAATGGTTCGTGTCGATTTCCTAGTTCACGGACCGAGGGTGGCGTCGGCTCTCTTGGCATTGTCATCGGGCAATACGTCGCAGGCGCACGCCGCTTCCAACGAGATATTCCGCCGTTGGTATGACTTGGACGCGCGAACGGAGCAGAAGGTCACGGTGTTTGACGATCGGTTCGACGTCTATCGAGAAGAGGACCTGACCAGACTTCGCGACCTCTCGGATGTCGTGGCTCTCTCCGATAAGACAGCGATCCGAGATTTGCTCGCAGCATAACTTGTCGCCTGACGTCCTCGACGTCCCCTGGTGGAACGGCGCAAAACTCAGGCTAAGCGCGTAGCGCGCCAGGCCGCGCGACGACCCTTGGTCAGGGCACAATCGTAGAAAATTGGCGGTGCGATGCGGGCGTTGATACGCTCTGAATCACCCGCATGGCACAGGTTCTCGTTCTGCGTCGCGTGCCGTTGTTGCCGCTGCGCGACCTCGTGGTGTTTCCGCACATGGTGGTGCCGCTGTACGTGGGTCGCGAAAAATCCATCGGCGCTCTCGAAGAGGCAGAGGAGGCCACCGCGCGGGGCGCGAGGGAAATTTTCTTGTCCGCGCAGCGCCGGGCGGGCACGCAAGAGCCCCTGCCCGACGACATCTTCACCGTCGGGTGTTTCGCGCAGATCATCCAGATCCTGCGGCTGCCCGACGGCACCGTGAAGGTGCTGGTCGAAGGCACTCGCCGCGGCCAGATCCGCAGTTTCATCGAGGCCGAAGGTTTTTTCTGCGTCGAGGCGGAGGTTCTGGCCGAAGCGGTCCCGACGCAAGCCGAAACCGAGGTGCTCACCCGCGAATTGCAGCTTGCGTTTGAGACTTACGTCAAGCTCGACAAGCGGTTGTCTCCCGAGATTCTCGAGTCGCTGCGCAGCGTGGAAAACGCAGGCCACCTGGCTGACACCATCGCCGCTCACCTGCCGCTCAAGGTGCCTGAGAAGCAGGGCCTGCTTGAACTGACGACCGTCCCGGCGCGGCTGCAGCGGCTGTTCGAGTTCTGCAAAGCCGAGGTCGAGATCCTGCAGGTCGACCGGAAGGTCCGGGCGCGCGTCAAGCGGCACGTCGAAAAGACGCAGCGGACGCAGATGATCAACGAGCACGTCGGTGCAGCCGCCAAGGAGATGGGCGAGCGCGACGAGTTCAAGAACGAGATCGCCGAGCTGGAAGAAACCGCACGCAGCAAGGGATTGTCCGCAGAAGCGGCCGCGCGCGTCGGCAAGGAGATCAAGAAGCTGCGCATGATGGCACCAATGTCGGCCGAGGCTGCGGTGGTGCGCAACTACGTCGACTGGGTGCTGGCGCTGCCCTGGGGCATCCACACCGAGGACAAGCTAGACGTGACCGAGGCCGAGCGCATCCTCGACCAGGATCACCATGGTCTGGTGAAGATCAAGGAGCGGATCCTTGAACACCTTGCGGTTCATGCGCTCGTCGGCAAACAGAAGGGCCCGATCCTGTGCCTGGTCGGACCGCCGGGGGTGGGCAAGACCTCGCTCGCCCAATCGATTGCGCGGGCGATGGGGCGCAAGTTCGCGCGCGTCGCGCTTGGCGGCGTGCGCGATGAGGCCGAGATTCGCGGCCACCGGCGCACGTACATCGGTGCGTTGCCGGGCAAGATCATCCAGTCGATCAAGAAGGCCGGCAGCAACAACCCGGTGTTTCTGCTCGACGAGATCGACAAGATGTCGGCGGATTTTCGCGGCGATCCTGCGTCGGCGCTGCTTGAGGTTCTGGATCCGGAACAGAACGGCACGTTCTGCGACCATTACCTGGATCTCGATTACGACCTGTCGAACGCCATGTTCATCACCACGGCGAACTACCTGCAGGGCATTCCGATTCCGTTGCAGGATCGCATGGAGATCATCTCGTTGCCCGGCTACACCGAGTTCGAGAAGATCGCCATCGCGCAGAAATACCTGCTCCGCAAGGAGCTGGCGGCGAGTGGCATCGGCGATCTGCGCGTGGACATCCCCGAGGACACGCTGCGCGCGATCGTCGGCGGCTACACCAAGGAAGCGGGCGTTCGCTCACTGGAGCGCGAAATCGCCACCGTCTGCCGCAAGATCGCCAAGGAGTACCTCGCCGATCGCAGCGTGACCACCTGGAAGGTGACTCCGAAACGGCTGGCCAAGTACCTGGGTCCGACGCGCTACCGGCACCACCACCGCGAGCAACAGGATGAGATCGGCCTGGTCAACGGTCTGGCCGTGACGGCCCACGGTGGAGATTTGCTGTCGACCGAAGTGTCGATCGTCGCCGGCAAGGGCAAGCTCGTGCTCACCGGCAAGCTGGGCGACGTGATGCAGGAGTCCGCGCAGGCCGCCATCAGCTACGTGCGCTCGCGCGGCCCGTCGCTGGGTCTCGACCGCGACTTTTACACGCGCAGCGACATTCACGTACACTTGCCCGAGGGGGCGATTCCGAAAGATGGGCCGTCGGCAGGCATCACTATTTGCACCGGCCTGGTGTCGGCGTTGTTGCGGGTGGCGGTGCGCCGGGACGTGGCGATGACCGGCGAGATCACGCTGCGCGGGCGCGTGTTGCCCATCGGCGGGCTCAAGGAGAAGATCCTCGCCGCGCATCGCGGAGGCGTGACTACGGTCGTGTTCCCGAAGGACAACGCCAAGGATCTGCGCGACCTCCCGAAGCGGATTCTCAAGGATCTGCACCTGGTGCCGGTGGGCCACATGGACGAGGTGCTGCGCACGGCGCTGGTGCTGCCCGACGCGGGCGAATTTCTCAAGGAGCCGTCGGTGCCGGTGGACTGGCGCCTGCCCACCGACCGGCGCGAGCGCAACGACCGCCGGGATCCGGCAGCGATTCCAGTGGCCAGCGCCGCTCCGCCGTCGGCCGAGATTCCGGCAGATGTTCCCGCGGCACCTCCAGCGTCCGCAGCGTCCGCAGCGTCCGCAGCGTCCGAGGTTATTTAGCGCATCGGAAACCGGTGCAGCCCGAGAACGCCTTCAAGAAACAGTCCTGGCTTCACGAAGCGTATGAGGCGCTCCCCACGAACCCGCAAGTCCTTGAGACGCAGCAGATCCTGGTCTTCGCTCACGACATACGCGGCTTCGCCTTCGAGCTGATGGGCCACGGCGGGAGATCAGGGCCGCAATGTGGACGCTCGTGTCGAGAACCGCTCTAGGTGGACCGACGCCGGGCACGCCTGTCCTCGTGGACGACGGCATTTATCTCGCGGTGGAGCGCAGGCGTTTCTTTGAGTCGTGCCCTTCTCTGGATACGCGCCAGACTCTCCCAGAGCACCTTCTGGCCGGAATGTTCCCTGATCGCACTGAGCAACTTGATGCGTTCGGCCACGGGCATCATGGCGATCTCCTCGGCGAGCACATCGATGCGTTCACGAGCACGAGCACGAGCAAGTCCCATCGTCTGACCCTCTGCCCATAGCGTACCACGCTCACAGAAAGACAAGGAGCCGTCGGTGCCGGTGGCCTGGCGCCTGCCCACCGACCGGCGCGAGCGCAACGATCGCCGGGATCCGGCAGCGATTCCAGTGGCCAGCGCGGCTCCGCCGTCGGCCGAGATTCCGGCTTTTGTGCCTGCCGCGCCGTCTGCACCCGCCGCGTCGGAAATCTGAAGGCTCGCATTTCTCGGGTGCGAAAAGCGTCAACGCAGGCGACCGCATGATGGTACGCTAAAGTGCAATGACGACAATCTCGGTGACCCTTCCCGACGAAACCTTCTCCGCGCTCCGTCGCTCGCCGGCTGAGCTCGCCCAAGATCTCCGCCTCGCGGCAGCCATCCACTGGTACTCGCGCGGACTCGTCTCTCAGGAACGGGCAGCCCAGATAGCCGGACTCGACCGTACCGACTTCATTTTGGCGCTCGCCCGTGAGGGGGTCGATGCTTTCGTGGTCGACCTTGCCGGACTGCGTCGCGAGTTGCAGGATGGCTAAGTCGGCGGTCGTCAACGCGTCACCGCTCATCTACCTCGGCCGGGCCGACCTCCTGAACGTCCTTCGCGGTGCCGCCGACGAAATCGTTGTTCCAGATGGCGTCGCACGCGAGATTCTCGTGCGCGGCGATGCAGATGCGGCGGCGCGTGCGCTCAAGACAATAGATTGGCTGAAGCAAGTTGCGGCACCTCCTGCTCCTGCGGCGGTCCTGTCCTGGGATATTGGGCCAGGAGAGTCGGCGGTCTTGTCGTGGGCCTTATCGCACCCAGGTTGCCTTGCCGTGATCGATGATCTCCTTGGCCGGAGATGTGCCGAGGCGTTGCGAGTGCCGCTCTGCGGTACGCTCGGCTTGGTCCTTCGCGCGCGAAAAAACGGGACGTTGCCCCTGGCCCGACCGGTCATTCTGCGCCTACGCGCCGCAGGGATGTACCTGTCGGATGGCGTGATGAATGCCGCCTTGGCCGTGGTTGGCGAGTAGGATCCCGCATCCGGCGCTCGGCCGCTGATCGCGCTATGATTGGGGCTGATCCGTATTGGAGGAGTGGCCGAGTGGTCGAAGGCGACAGTCTTGAAAACTGTAGCGCGAAAGCGCCGGGGGTTCGAATCCCTCCTCCTCCTCCAAAAAACCGGCTAAGCTGTGCCGGAAAATAATTGGAGAGATGGCCGAGCTGGTCGAAGGCGGCGGTTTGCTAAACCGTTATACGGGTCTAAAGCCTGTATCGAGGGTTCGAATCCCTCTCTCTCCTCAGCAGGCACCTTTGCACGTCAAAAGGGTGGCGGGCCGCGGGTCAAGTTTTCTGCGGGTGTGCCGATAATGTGGGCGTGGGAATATCTGTCGATGCTGCGGCCAAAGTTGGCGTGGAAGGTGACGTGGAAGGTGACGTGCAGGAGGATCTGTCCGCCGACGACCATGAGCGCCTGACCCTGGCGCTGCGGGCGGTGGGCGCGGCGGTGTGGGACTGGGATCTCGCCGCCAACAAGGTGCATTATGCGCCACAGTGGCAGCAGCTGCTGGGCGATGACCAGTTGCCGCCGACGCTCGAGACCTGGCTTTCGCGCGTGCATCCGGACGATGCGAGCCGATTGCGCGCCGATCTGCACGCTTATGCGGACGGGGAGGCGTCCACCTTCGAGGCCGAGTACCGGTTGCTCCATCGGGACGGTGCCTGCCGCTGGATGCAGACGCGCGCCGTGGCGACCCGGCACGACGGGCAACGGGCAACGCGCATCGTGGGCATGCAGCAGGATGTCACGTTCCGGAAAGCGACACACGAGCAACTGCTGCGGGACGCGTTCCACGATGCGATCACCGGCCTGCCCAATCGGGCGCTTTTTCTCGACCGCCTGGGTCGTTGTTTCAGGCGTTCGCGTCGGCAGAAGGACCATCTGTTCGCGGTTCTTCTCGTCGATATTGATCGCTTCAAGATCATCAACAACAGCCTTGGCCACGAGGCGGGAGATCGCCTTCTCATCGCCATGGCGCGGCGTCTCGAAGACTGCATCCGCGCCGGCGATTCGATCGCGCGGGTGGGCGATGACGAATTCGTCGTCATCCTCGATGACCTCACCGCTCCCGAGGACGTGACCCGCGCGGCGGACCGGATCCAGGCGGCGCTGGGCAGGTTTGTGACCATCCTTGGACAGGAAGTCACCACCACGTCGAGCATTGGAATCGCGCTCTCGTCGGCAGCGTACGAGCGCCCGGAGGATCTGCTGCGCGACGCCGACACCGCGATGCATCGGGCCAAGGCCCACGGCCGTGGCACGTTCGAGATCTTCGACCGCGCCATGCACGAGCAAGCGATCATTCGCCTGCAGCTCGAGCAGGATCTGCGCCACGCGATCGAGCTTGGGCAGTTGCGGCTCGTGTACCAGCCCATCATTGATCTGACGACGCGCGACATCGTCGGGTTCGAGGCGCTGTTGCGCTGGAAACACCCGGTGCGGGGGCCGGTGTCGCCGGTGCAGTTCATTCCGGTGGCCGAGGAGTCGGGCCTGATCGTGCCGATGGGACAGTGGGTGTTGTCCACGGCGTGCCACCAGATGCAGGAGTGGCAGGAGCAGTACCGGGGCACCTTGGCGGCGGCGACGATGAGCGTCAACCTGTCGTCGCGCCAGTTCTCGCAGCCGAATCTGTCGTCGCAGATTGCGGAAATCCTCGAGCAAAGTGGGCTGCCTCCTCAGCGGCTCAAGGTCGAGCTGACCGAGAGTGCGATCATGGAGCAGCCGGACTCGGCGTCGAAACAGCTCACCGACTTGCGTCGGATCGCCGTCGGCATCGCGATCGATGACTTTGGCACCGGGTATTCGTCGCTTGCCTACCTGCACCGTTTTCCTCTCGATACGCTCAAGGTCGATCGGTCATTCGTGAGCGCGGTGGCGGAGCCGGGACGGCAGCATCAGTTGGTGCGAGCGATCATCGCGCTGGCGCATAACCTCGACATGACCGTCGTTGCGGAGGGTATCGAGAAGGCCGACCAACTCGCGGTCCTTGATCAGCTCGGGTGCGACTACGGGCAAGGGTACTTGTTCGCCAAGCCGATCGAGGTGGAAGACATGCCCGCATTGCTTGCGGATCGCGCCCGCTGGCAGGCGATCAGCGGGCCGGTGGCGCATCGGCCCGGGTTCGTCGTGGCCTGAACCGCTTACTCGTCTTTGGGCGCTGGCGGCGCTGCGGTGACCGCGCCGGGTTCGGAATTTTGCATCTTCTTGCAGTGCGGGCAGTGCCAGCGGTGCGCCTGGCCGTCGGGGAAAACGCGAACCGCCGCCTCCTTGCCACAAGCGGGACACGCGAGCTGCTTCTTGATGGGGTCCATGGGAAAGAGTGTTTTGCCCGCCCTGCGCGCCAGGGTCAATGCGCCAAAAAGCGCTCAGCGTCGATCGCGGCCATGCACCCGGTGCCCGCGGCGGTGACCGCCTGACGATACACGTGGTCGGCCACGTCGCCGCACGCGAACACGCCGGGGATCTTGGTGCGGGTCGTGCCGGGCTGGACCAGGAGGTAGCCGTTGCTGTCGACGTCCAGCCAGTCGCGGAATAGCTTTGAATTCGGATCGTGACCGATGGCGACGAACACGCCGCCACAGGCTTGCTCGGTGACCTCGCCGGTCTTGGTGTTGCGCAGGCGCACACCGGTGACGCCGGGACGCGGAACGTCGCCCAAAATCTCCTCGATGGCGGCGTTGACGACGAACGAAATTTTCGGATTCGCGCGCGCGCGATCGAGCATGATCTTCGACGCACGAAACTCTTCTCGACGATGCACCAGGAAAATCTTGGTCGCAAATCGGGTCAAAAAAGTCGCTTCTTCCATCGCGGTGTCGCCGCCGCCGACGACGATGAGTTCACGGCCCTTGAACAGCGCGCCGTCGCACGTCGCGCACGCCGACACCCCGTAATTCTGGAACTTCTGTTCGGTCGGGATGCCCAGCCACTTGGCCGATGCGCCGGTCGAGATGATGACCGTGTCGGCCAGCAGCGTTTCCTCGCCCGACATCACCTGGAAGGGCCGTTGCAAAAAGTCCACCGCCGTGACGTCTTGCGTGCGCACGTCGGTGCCGAATCGCACCGCCTGCTGCTTGAACAGGTCCATCAGCTCGGGGCCGACAACGCCCTTGGGAAAGCCGGGGTAGTTCTCCACTTCGCTCGTGATCATGAGCTGCCCGCCGGGCAGGGTGACCGGTTCGATCAGCGCGCCGCCGCATTCGAACAGAACCGGCTGCAAGTTGGCGCGGCCGGTGTAGATGGCGGCGGTGTATCCGGCGGGGCCGGATCCGATGATGACGACTTTGGCGTGCTCGGGGGTGATCATGATGTGAAGGGTGCTGATTCTACCTCGACCGGCGCCAGACGCCCGAGCGCCCGCCGCGTTTTTCTTCCAGGCGAACCTCGGTGATCACGGCACCCCGTTCCACGCCCTTGATCATGTCGTAGACGGTCAGCGCGCCAGCGGCGGCACCGACCAGGGCCTCCATCTCCACCCCGGTGCGGTCGAATGCTCGCACGGTGACCCGCAGGCGCACGCCGGGAAGCCGAAGGTCGGGCTCGACGGCGACCTCGGCACCCACGACGCGGATCGGGTGGCAAAGCGGAATCAGCTCCGACGTGCGCTTGAGCGCCGACAGAGCCGCAATGCGCGCGCTGGCGATGACGTCGCCTTTCTTGCCGGTTCCCGTCGTCACTAGCCGCAGCGTCGCGCGTTGCATCTTGACCGCCGCGCTCGCGGTGGCCTGCCGGATCGTCTCTGGCTTGGCACCGACATCGACCATGTGGGCGCGCCCCTGCCGATCGAGGTGGCTCAGTTTCTTGTCAGCCAACGTCGAATCCAAAAAAAGCGTTGGCGTTGCGGAAGCACACATCGGCGACCAGAGCGTCGAGCAGCCCCCGGTCGTTGGGCAGCAAGCCGCGCTCGACCTCGCCGCCGAGGAGGTTGCAGAGCAGTCGCCGGAAGTATTCGTGGCGCGAGAAAGAAAGAAAACTGCGGGAATCGGTCAACATGCCAACGAAGCGCGACAGCAGACCCAGGTTCGACAGCGCATCGAGCTGCCTGGTCATGCCGTCGAGCTGGTCGAGGAACCACCAGGCGCTGCCAAACTGCATCTTTCCTGGTATGTCGCTGTCGGCGAAGTTGCCCAGCACGCTGGCAAACACTTCGTTGTCGGCAGGGTTCAGGTTGTAGAGGATCGTCTTGGGGAGGCGGCCCTCGGCATCAAGCCGGTCGAGGAAGCGGGCCAAGGCCGCGCCCTGGGGCCCGTCGCCGATGGAATCAAAGCCGGTGTCGGCACCCAGCTTGCGCATGCGGCGGGTGTTGTTGTTGCGCATCGCCCCGAGGTGGAACTGCTGGACCCAGCCGCGAGCGTGGTCCCACAGCGCCATGTCGTGCAGGAGCGCGGAACGAAACTTTTCGATTTCATCCGGTCCGAGCCCGGGGTCGGCTCCCGGCCTGGTCGTGCGCGCCTTGGCGAAGATCGCTTTGACCTCGGCGTCGGTGTAGGGCGCAGACCACATGCGGTCGAGGCCGTGGTCCGAAGCGCGGCAGCCCAGTGCGGCGAAGGCGTCATGACGCCGCTTGAGCGCGGCCAGAAGCTCGTCGTAGGTGCTGATCGTGGTTCCTGCGGCGGCTTCCAGTTTCGCCACCCACACGTTCCAGGCCGCAAGATCGTGTATGCCTAAAACCCGATCCGGACGCCACGTCGGCAGCAACTTGGTCATGGCCGCGGCTGCGGCGTTGCGCGCGTGCAGTGCGTGAGGGTGCAGAGTGTCGGTGGGGTCGTCGGTCGTGCACACGACGCGGACGTGGTACTGGCGCAACAGGCCTTGCGTCGTGAAGGCGTCGGTGGCGAGAAGCGCGTTGCAGTGGTCGTAGATGGTGCGCGCGCTGTTGGCGTCGAGGAGCTTGCCGCGCAAGCCAAACGGAAACGCCAGCTCCATGTGCGCCCAGTGGTAAAGCGGGTTGCGCAGGGTGGCCGGCACGGTCTGCGCCCAGGCAAAAAAACGCTCCCAGTCGGTGCCGTCCCCGGTGATGAGGCGCTCGGGCACCCCGCTTGCTCGCATGGCCCGCCATTTGTAGTGGTCGCCGTTCAGCCAGAGCTCCGTCAAGCTGCGAAAACGGTGGTTGCTCGCGACCTCGTCAGGCGGCAGGTGGTTGTGGTAATCGACGATGGGCTGGCGGGTGGCCACGTCGTGGTACAGCGCGCGCGCGGTCGCGCTGTGCAGCAAGAAATCTTCGTCGAGGAACGTCCGCACCGGGTCAATTTACCCCATCGGCCGTCTGGGCGTACATAGTGCCCGCTCACCCTGAGATCCGGCAAGCCATGACGGACGTACCTGCAGGAGATCCCATGTCCATCAGACACTCGTTCACGTTGCTGCGTATTTCGTGCCTGGCACTATTGCCGGTGGTCGCCTGGGCGCAACCGGAGCACGCCCATGCTCATGATGCGCCGATCGAATTTCACGGCGACGTCGTCATCGAGGTGGTCGAGACCGAGCGGCCGCTCACCGCAGCGTCGGCGCGCAGCGTGCGAGATCGCGATCTGAAGCTGCGGCCGATCATGCGTCCCGCCGACCTGTTCCGCGTCACGCCGGGGTTGATGATCGTCCAGCACGCGGGGGGCGGCAAAGCCAGTCAGTACCTGTTGCGCGGATTCGACGCCGATCACGGCACCGACATCGCCCTGTCGCTCGACGGCATTCCGATCAACATGGTCAGCCACGGCCACGGCCAGGGCTACGCCGACTCGAACTTCGTCATCCCCGAACTGATTGAGCGCGTCGAGGTAGAGAAGGGGCCCTACTTCGTCGAGAACGGTGACTTCTCCACGGCGGGCTCGGTCGACCTGGTCACGCGCGCTCACGCCGAATCTTTCGTGTCGCTGGGGGGTGGCTCGTTCAATACGATGCGCGCGGTGGCGATCGCCGCGCCCACCGTGACCGATCGCCTGCATCCCCTGCTCGCTGCCGAGGTGGTTCACACCGACGGTCCCTTCGGGAACCCGGAAGACTTCAAGAAGTACAACCTGTACGGCAAGCTGACCTACGACATCGACGGTGCGTCACGCGTCTGGTTCGGCGCGAGCAGCTACAGCGGAAGCTGGCGGGCCTCGGGGCAACTGCCGTCGCGCGCCGTCAATGCCGGCCAGGTCGATTTTTTCGGTTCGCTCGATCCAACGGAAGGGGGCGTGTCGGCGCGGCAGAACTTGTTTGTCTCGTACCAGTTGCGGCCGACTCCGCAGAGCGAATTTCGCGCGCTTGGCTACATGACCTTCTACGACTTCACGTTGCACTCGAACTTCACGTTTTTCTCGCGTGATCCCGATAACGGCGACGAGATCGAGCAGCGCGACAACCGGACGGTGTACGGCGCGCGTTCAAGTTACCGCTGGCTGCGCGCATGGCACGGCATCCTGTTTGATTCGAGCATGGGCGGCACCGCGCGCACCGACCGCATCGTCAACGGCCTGTTCTACGATCGCGCCAACGAGCGCCTGTCGAACGTCGTCGACACCGACCTCCACCAGTCGTCCGTGGGTGTCTGGGCGAAGGAAGAGATTCAGCTTCTGCACTGGCTGCGCCTGGTTGGCGGCCTGCGCGCGGACCACTTCGTCTTCCAGGTCAATGACCGGCTCGAAGATCTGGCGACGCAGGGCACGCGCACGTCCGGGATCAGGGGTGCCTCGCGCATCAGCCCGAAGGCGAGCGTGATCGCAGTTGCGCATCGGACAACGGATCTGTTCTTGAACTTTGGCCACGGCTTTCATTCCAACGATGCGCGCGGCGTCGTGCGCTCGCAAGCTCCTGTCACGCCGATCACCCCGACCCGGGGGTACGAGCTCGGCGCGCGCACGCGCCTATTTGACGGCCGCCTGCAAACGGCGATCGCGTTGTGGGGCATCGACGTTGACAGCGAAACGGTGTGGGTCGGCGACGAGGGGACGACGGATACGGCGGGCGCGACCCGACGGCTCGGCGTCGAGTGGGAGGGCCGCTGGGAGCTCAAGCCGTGGCTTTTCGCCGATGCCGATGTGACGGTTGCCGATGCGAAGTTTCGCGAGAACGCCGGCAACGGGAATGCGGTGGCGCTGGCACCACGCCTCACCGCGTCCGGCGGCGTTTCCGCATTCCATTCAAGCGGGCTGCGCGCGTCGCTGCGCGGGCTGTACATCGCCTCGCGGCCGGCGACTGAGGACGGCTTCTTGCGGGCCGAGGCCACCTCCGTGGCTGACCTCTTTGTTGCCTACCGCTGGCAGGCGTTCGAGCTTGCTCTGAACGTGGAGAACGTCCTTGACCGTCGAATCAAGTCAGCCCAGTTCGCGACCACCACGCGCCTGGCGGGCGAAGCACCCCGCAACGCACCGCCCCCACCGAACGCATGTCCACCGGGCACGCGCGCGACGCCCGACGACAAAGGCAATTTTCAGGGCTGCCAGGACATCTCGTTCTCCCCCGGCAACCCATTCAACCTGAGGCTGACGGGGACGTGCTACTTCTGAACACCTGCCTGGGTCGGCCGGCCGGGCGGCCTGGGTGCCCGTGTGCCTGACGAGACTCTCGGCATAAATATCGTAACCATGTTACGTTAATATGATGGCGCGGGTTCAGGACGAAGAATGGGGCAAGCTCTGGGCGGGGATCCTCGATCTTTCGCAATACTTTCCGGATGGGATCGTCTTCATCGGTGGCGTCGCCGTGCTCTTGCACGTTCGGAATGGGAAGTTGCCGGAGGGCTTCGTGGAGTACAGCCACGACGGCGATTTCTTTCTGTCGCTGGCGGATTTCGCGGATCTCAGGGATCTGGAGGAGGTGACCGCCAATCGACGGCTCAACAAACACCAGATCGTGAAAAATGGAATCGAGTTCGATATCTATCTGGAGAATCACAACGGTCTGATCGTCAAGTACGCCGATGTCATGGCCGAGTCTGCAATCATTGATGGCGTTCGCGTCGCCAGCCTGGAGCATCTGTTGCTGCTCAAGCTCGACGCCTATGCCTCGCGCCGCGGCAGCGCCAAGGGGTCCAAGGATGAACGGGACTTGGTCAAGATTTGCTATCTTCTTGCCGGGCAAGGGACGAGGCATGATCGGCTGTCCGGCTACCTGGTCGACGAGGCCGTGACCTTGCTCGTCGGGGTGAAGAAATCGTCCGAGTTCATGACCATCTGCGCGGGCAACGTCCACGACGCCCGGGGAGTGAGGGCCATGGTGACCCGGGCGGTCGAAAGCATCGAGAGCCGGTACACGCGGGGGCGGTCGAAGTGAATCCCCGTTTGCCGTTCACACCGTTCATCGCCGCACCAATAGTGATGTCGAGGAAACACCCGATTCCCCACCCATGCCGCGTGGTCGATCTGCGATCGCTGTGCGACGTGGCCGGCCTGCCTTATCGGGTTAACTCGCCGCATGTACCGGAGATCATCGTGTACGGTGGGGTAAAGCATTTTCTTGCGCCGGGGCGTTGCTACGTCGGTCTGGGCGGCAGGTACCGCAAGTCTGCCCTGCAGGCCCTGCGGATCTTGGAGATCCTGGCGCATGGTTTTCACGATTACGCGGCGCGAGAGTGTTTGTGCGGCCGCGGCTTGTTCGTGCCGCCAGCGGCCCGGGGGAGGCCGAGCTTACGTGGGCGTGCGATGACTCCGGCCGAACGCATGCGCCGCATGCGATCAGGGCGAGACAACAAGAGCATCTCGAGATCGAGCTTTTCGAATCAGAACTCGAAGTAGTGCTGGATGGTCAAGTAACGTTCGCCCGTGTCGGGCAACATCACCAACACACGCTTGCCGGGACCCAGGCTCGCCGCGACGGCGAGCGCGGCGGTCACGGCCGCACCACCGGAGATGCCGGCGAGAATGCCTTCCTGCGAGGCGAGGCGCTGCATGGTCTCGAACGCCTGCTCGTCGGTCACCGTCTTGATCTCGTCGATCACGGCGCGGTTGAGAATCTTGGGCACGAAGCCGGCACCGATCCCCTGAATCTTGTGCAAGGCGGCCGGTCGTCCCGACAGCACGGCGGATCGATCGGGCTCGACGGCGACGATGCGCACGCCGGGGATCTTTTCCTTGAGGACTTCGCCGACACCAGTGATGGTGCCGCCGGTTCCCACCCCCGCGACGAACGCGTCGAGCTTGCCGCCGAGAGCCCTCAGGATTTCCACCGCGGTGGTCCGCCGGTGAATGTCGGGGTTCGACTCGTTCTCGAACTGCAACGGCACGAAGGCGTTCTTGGTTTGCCGCGCCAGCTCGTGCGCGCGGCGGACCGCACCCGCCATGTCCTGCCGCGCTGGCGTCAGCACCACCTCGGCACCGAAACGTTTGATCATCACGATGCGTTCGAGGCTCATCGAGTCGGGCATGACGATGATGCAGCGGTAGCCCTTGGCGGCGCACACGATGGCCAGGCCGATGCCGGTGTTGCCCGACGTCGGCTCGATGATCACCGAACCGGGTTTCACCAGGCCAAGCTCCTCGCCTTTCTCGATCATGCTGAGCGCGACGCGGTCCTTGACGCTGCCGCCGGGGCTCATGCTTTCCAGTTTCGCCAGGATCTCGGCGCCGCCAGCGGGGCCGAGGCGGCACAAACGCACGATCGGTGTGTTGCCGGTCAGCTCAAGCACGCTGCCGGCGATGGCGTGGCCGGTCTTCTTGGCGACATCGTCGTTCATGGCAGCACCGCGAGCAGGATTGCCGTCAGCGCCGCCGCGATCAAGGGGGTGATGAGCCAGGTCAAAAAGATGCGGCCAACCATCTTGTGGCCGAGGATCTGGCGGGCACCATCCTTGGCGATGGCAATGCCAAACACGGCACCCACGCCGAGTTGCACCGACGACTGCGGAATGCCGGCCGTGGTGGCGAGAATCATCAAGGTGCCGACCACCACGTTGCAGATGCAGGCCGAGAACAATCCAATGGGCACGATCCGGTGGCCCACCGTACGCGACGGGGAGGTGATGACCAGTGCTCCCAGTCCGATCACCGGCGCCACGAGCGCGAGAGCTGATCGCAAATCAAGGACACCGGCAGAGGCCAGTGGCGCGGCCACCAGCGCCACGTTGTTGGTGCCAATCGCGTAGCCGACGTAGCACGACGCCCCCAGCACCATGAGACGTAGTTTCCACTCGTGCTTGAGCAGGTGCTCGTAAAGGCGGTAGTTCCAGCCGCGCAGGGGATAAAAGACGCGCGTCAGCAGGGCGGTCAGGAGCACGCACAGGAGCGGCAGCAGGATCCAGGCGGGGAAGATGCGTCCGAGCGTGGCGTGGTTGAGGTTGCCGCGCAGCAAGCCGACAACGCAGATCGAAAACACGGTGACCCACGTGGTCGATTGTGGTGCGTGCAGAAGATTGGCCAGAAACAGCGCGCCCGCCGCACCCGCGAGCACGGCGACCGTGGTGTGCAAATCGAAGGACGCGGCCGGGATCAAGCCGCTGCCGAGCGTCTTGGCGACCGCGCCTCCCTTGAGCATGGCACCCAGGAATACCGCCGCAGAAAACATCAGCACGGCGCTGCGCCGGGAGACCAGCCGCGCGCCCAGGGCGGCACCGAACGAGGGAGCAATCACCGCGCCGCCAATGTTGAGCGCGAAGAACACCGACGCGGCAACCAGCAATACGATGAGAACGATTTCTGCGGCGTGCATCGAAAGGGCGCTCCGGAGGTGCGCAGTCTTTTGGCTCTGCCGTGACAAACATGTCAAGGCACCCGTCAGGTTTTCATCACTTGCGCGACCACCTCAGTCGCCCGGACCCCTAGCGCACCGGATGTCGCAGAAATAAATCTTAGTAGTTCAAGGTACTTGCAACTTTGTGGCTGCGCTGGGCACGTCCTGTTCATGTTTCTTGCATGGACTGCCGATGCCAGGCACGATCAGCCGGTATCTGATCGCGTTGAGGCTCACCTAACCAAATCCGACCCAAAGGAAGAACGACATGCATATTGCCAACCGTAAACTCTTGGTTCCCGTTGCCACATTCGCCGCTTTCCCCTTCATGTTATGGGGTTGCGATCAGCCGCCACCGCCGCCGCAGAAGATCGATGGGCCCGTCGCCTCGCAGAAGGCCGCGACCAACACGCGCGATATCGTCAAGACGATGGGCGATGGGCTGGGCTTTTGGAACTCGGGCGACTCGGTGCTGACCCGGGGTATCAACGGCGCTGGCGATTCCGGTTCCGGGCTCACGAGAAAGAACGCGGTCAAGGAGCACGTGATGTTGCCGCTGCTCGAGGACATGCACGCGCTACCGTTTCTGCGCGACCTGACGCGCCCCAAGCCGGCACCGACCTTCCTGATGGAAAGCGAGGAGTTCGATGAGCTGGCGACGGACGTGAGCGTGTTGCTCGGCGAGCGCATCCTGGTGGCCAGCAACGTCGAGTCCAAGACCGACACGCAGGTGACGTACTTGCTCAAGTCCGATCCCACCTGCAAACCGCTTCCTTCGAAGTTGTCGCGCGGCAGGGCTCCGGCGGTCGACCCCGAGTGCGCCAAGAATCTCACCGCGCTGCAAGTTCGCGTGGTGCAGACCGCCGATGGCGATGGATCTCGCTTGCAGTTCCTGGTCGGCCCCGCGCGGGACGAGCTGGTGGTCTTCGTGATTCGGTCGACTTACCTCGGCTTTGAAACCAACCTGGCGTCGGCGCGCAAGGCGACCGACTTTGCCAACAAGGCGCTGGCGACACCGCAAGATCAGCTGCCCTATCCGCTGACGCGGCTCGAAGGCCGGTTGCGCGCCGGAGTCGAGAAGCTGGGGCCAAGCAAGGTCAAGGCGTCATTTGGCGTGTTGGAGGCGGTGGCGGTGGAAGCCAGCAAGCCATCCTTCAGTTTCACGACCGCAAAGAGCGATCCGCTGTTCACCCTCGTCGGCGACGGCGCGACCAAGGCGATCACGATGACCGTCAACGTCGGCGCGACCGACGTGCGGGCGACGTGGGATCCCAAGGACACGGGAGTGATGAACCGCGATTTGCAGGTGTCGATCGGCGGCATCTACGGCGAGGCCTCGCTGACCGAGGCCAGCAAGGAGATCAATTTCAAGGGGCTTGGCGTGGGCCAAACCTTCGTGGCGGTGCGCGGCAACCACATCTTCGACATGGATCTCAACCCGATGGATGCGCGCAAGTTCGACATGAAGGTCAAGGTTGGTGCCAACGATGTGCCGCGGATCGAGATCGCGCCCAAATTCGACCTGTCGCTTGGCTTCAAGCTCGGCGCGATCGCGAGCGACTTTAATGAGGCACCGCCATCATACTTGTTGGCGGAGACCTACCGCGTGCAACTTGCGGCAGCCTCGCCGCCTGCGGTGATCGAACTTGTCGAGGACGGTATCAAGGTCGTCGCCGGTGCGCTGACCATTTCGACGACGGCCAACTCGGCCGCCACCATCACGGTGCCCTCGGGAAGCTGCCTGCGCAGCCGCAGCATGCCGTCCGTCGGGGCGCATAAGTTCCTGGGTGGGTTCCAGTCGGTCGCCTGCCCGTAACGCGCGGCCCCAGCTCAGGATCCGCGGGCGTCGCCGGGCACCCGCGGATCATCACGCCGTTTCGAGTTTGACGGGTGTCATGTCGTCGTCGTCGAGAGTTTCTTGGCCTCGCCGCAGCGCCTTGCGGATGAGGTCGGGCGGTACCTGCGTCGCGGGTATTCGCCCGGCCCGCGCGGCGGGCTTGCCGAACCACGACCGCGCGTCGGCGTCGAGGCCATGGCCGTGCATGTAGTTGTAGAGCGCCTTGCGCAGCCCCAGGCCGAGCACGTCGTGGTCGACGCGGGTTGAATCGGTGAAGGCGATTTCGTTGCGCGCGAAGGTCGCGCGTGGCCCCGGGTGCAGGCGGATGCCGTAGACGTCTGGTGCCTGCCCGATGGGGCTATGCGCGGTGGCGGCGAATCGGTGCCAGTACGCGGATTGAATGCACCCTTCATCGAACAGTTGTCGCACGCGCTCAAGTGCGTCGACGGTTTCCTGGACGGTCTCGGTCGGAAATCCGTACATCAAGTACGCATGCACCATGATGCCAGCCTCGGTCAGGGCGCGGGTGACGCGTGCCACTTGCGCGACCGTGACGCCTTTCTTCATCAGATCGAGCAGCCGATCAGAGGCGACTTCAAGGCCGCCGCTGATCGCGACGCAGCCGGATCGCGCTAACAGGCGCGCCAGGTCGGGCGTGAAGGTTTTCTCGAATCGGATGTTGGCCCACCAGGTGATCGTGATCTTCCGTTCGAGCAGGCGCTTCGCCAGGGCTTGCAACCCGGCCGGTGGAGCAGCTTCGTCGACAAAATGAAACCCGGTCTGCCTGGTCTGCTCGATCATCGCCTCGATGCGATTGCACAGGACGTCGGCGGACGCGGGATCGTAACGTCCGATGTAGTCGAGAGAGACGTCGCAGAACGTGCATTTCTTCCAGTAGCAGCCGTGCGCCACCGTCAGCTTGTTCCAGCGGCCATCCGACCACAGGCGATGCATCGGATTGAGCATTTCCAGCATCGATACGTAGTCGCCAAGCGGCAACCCATCGTAGGTGGGCGTGCCGGTTTGCGCGTGCGGAACATCGTGGAAGCGGCTGTCGGTCTTCAAGACCACGCGGCCTCGCTCGCGCACGAAGGTCCGGAACAACGGTGGTCGAGGGTCGGTGTCCGCCGACAGGTGCTCGATGAGCGCCAGCAGGGGACGCTCGCCGTCGTCGAGAGTGATGAAGTCGCAGTAGTCGAACACGCGCGGCTCGGTCAGATCGCGCAGCTCGGTGTTTACGTAACCGCCGCCGAGGACGATTCGCACGTGCGGCGCGGCGGCACGGATGGCGCGCGCGATGCGGAACGCGCCGTACACGTTGCCCGGAAATGGCACCGTCAAGCCCACGAGATCAGGGGTGTGCTTTGTGATGGCGGCACGGGCGAGGTCATCGAGCAACTCGTCGACGAGAGTCGGCGGGCCCTCGAGGGCTTGCCGCAACGGTTCGAAGGTCGGGGCGCTTGAAGCCAGTTTCTCGCCGTAGCGCGACAGTTCGAATCGGGGATCGACGCCGTCGCGGATCACGTCGGCCACGTCGTCGATGAACAGGCTGGCGAGGTGCTTGGCCCGATCCGTGATGCCGAGCGCGCCGAACGCCCTGTCGAGTACCCCATCGGCATCCGACATGGAATCAATGGCGGCAAAACGAGGGCCCTCGGGCAAAAAATCCCTGCCGACGATGCGCAGCGCGAGGCCAGGATCTTTGCCTTGCAGGAAGCGCACCGCCGCCTCGACGGTGTCGACGTAGCGGTCGCCTTGGGCCACAAACGCGGTGATCGAAGGGGATATGCCCGGACGCTTTCGTGCGCGGCGCGCGGGCGGAGCGTCTGGGCGCAAGCTGTCCAGCATGCGGCGCAGCGATGGGGCGGAGAACAAGCGCAAGAAAAGGTCGATCGCCGGATCGGCCTGCTCGACCTGCACCCCCAGGTGGCCCGCGTGCGCCCGCAGGAAACCGGTGAGGTACGCCGTCGCCGGGTACGGTGTGTTGAGCTGAATCAGGGGCGGCGTGAGCAACAAGACGCGCATGCGGCCCGGAGCATATTCTAATCGATCTCGATCCAGGCGGATTCGATGTAACGGCTTGTCGACGATGTGCTGCTGCCAGCCGACACCGACGGTTTGGGCACGAAGTCTTTGAGCGCGGTTCCCACTTCGACGAGGCCGGTCGCCGTGGCGGTCATGACCTTGTTGCCCGCGAACACCGTGCCCTGAACCGCTTCGGGTGCAACCGAGATGCCGTTGGTTTGCGCGATCTGGTCGCCTGCGACCTCGTGAACGGTCAGGTACGTGTTGCCCTTGCCGCAGCCGAACGGCGAGGGGACGAACCACAGCGAGAAGATCTTGAAGGCCTGGCCACCCTCCTTGAGGACGGCAGTGGGCGTTCCGCTTGGCCGGGCAGCGCTTGGCATCGGCAACGTGCAGGTCCGGTTGCTGTTCATGACGGCGCACATGTCCGTCACGTTGACGATCATGGTGCCGGCGATTCCGAAGGTCATGTCGCGCGCCACCGCGCCCTGCGCGTCGGCGTGATCCTTCAGCAGGATCATCTTGGACGTCCCGCGGCCGATCGTGTCGTCGTCGAGTGCCGAGTTCGTCACCTGGACCAGGTAGACGTCGCCCTTGTGGTTGGTCGGATCATTGCGATCGAGTTGCACCAGGGTGGGCGAGAAGTGAAGCGGGCGGTCGCACGGATCCCCCCAGCTTGAATTGCCCAGAGACGTGAGCCCGCCGTCCTTGTTGGAACGCCACAGGCCACCCCAGGTGTCGCCGAAGTACGCGCCCAGCAGACGCGTCCGGTTGTTGTTGGACGACGTGGTGTCGCGCCAGTAGTCCCGCGCCGTCGCCACGTCGGTCAGCGTGGTCAGTTCCTGCGGGCATCCGCCCGTGCTGGGGATGGTCTTCGCCAGCACCAGCGCGCCGGTCAGCGCATTGCCGATGACCAACTGTCGGCCCTGCGTGGTGGATTTTGGATCGGTGGGGTAACCCGACGTGGAGATCATGCGGTAACCGTCGAGCGTGTCCGTCTTGTCGAAGAAGAAAGCGGGCACCGATATCGTCTGGCCAAGCGCTGTTTCGTACGACGAGGCGGAGCTTCCGTCCCCGGTGCTCCACAGGCGCGACACCGGCGGATCGGCAACTCCCGAACTTGAGATCGGAGCCGTGATGTCGAGCGCGAAGGTCTTGTTGCCCCCGTACCCTTCCGGCATGACCAGCACGGTTTTCCAGATCGCCGTGTCGGCGCTCGTGCAGTTGGCGGTGCAGATGTTTCGCACCTTGGCCGAGTTCGCGATTCCGAAGACGTGGCGTTCGGGATCGGGGATCTGGCCCTTCTGCACGTACAGCCGCGTGAGGACGGGCAGCATCTCTGTGGGGATGTAAGCAAACGCCTCGCTGCCGCCTTCGTAGGTGGTGCCTCCGATCACAGCGTCCTCGGTGAACAGGGCGTGCAACATGCCGTCGCTCGATCCGACGTAGGTCAGGTGAGTCCGGTTCTTGTGGCGCTGATGGAACGCGGTGGCACCCGGGAAGTCGCTGTCGAAGGGTGGCCCGACGTCGATGGGCGTCGAGTTGATGAGCGCGCCAAGCGCCGCCGGGTTCTTGAAAGCGTCGTCGCCGAGCATGAAGTGTACGATGTCGCTTGCTTCCTGGGCCGAGGCACCAAGACCAAGCGCAAAAAGATCGGCGGCGTTGGTCACGGCGTGCGTGCTCTGGTCGATCAGGATGCGAACCAGGCCGGTGGCGGTACCGATGTAGACGCGCCGTTGCCACCAGTTCATGCGGTCGATCTTGGCCGCAGCGTCCCAGATGATCGCTGCGGGTTGCACCGACACGTCGTAGGCGACCAGGTGGCCTGCCCACGAGGGAAAGTCGACCCGCGAATCCAGCACGTACTTGCCGTTGGCGATTCGGTCGGGCAGTTGCTGCCCGGACGACGCCGTGGCCGGCGAGGTCGAGTAGCTGCCCTTCGCCGCCTCGTACACGCCGCGCTGAAGCGCATCGGCCAGGTCGTCCTCGTTGGTGGCCGTGAACGCGAACGGCGCAGCGCCGTCGTTGCCGTCGTCGGTGCCACCCGCGCGGGCGATGTTGTCGTTGATGATGCGCGGCTCGCCGGCTGAGACGTCACCCGAAAACCCCACGACCAGCGTCCGAACGCCCAAATTCTTGCGCAGGTGAAAGGCGGCGAGCACCGCCCGGCACTTGCATCCGGCCGCCACCGGATCGTTGGCCGCGCACGCGGCGGTCGAGCACAACGATGCGGCCGATTGTCCGGGCAGCGACGGCGGGCCGATGTCGCCGGGGCCGTTGGCGGCACCGTCGGTGACGAAGATGACGTAGTTGGGGCGGCAGGTCATCGAACTTTGGGCGTTCATGCCGCTGGTCGCCTGGATCTGTTTGATGACCTTGTCCATGTAGTGGTACGCGCTGACCGTCTCGGGATCGGTGCGGTTGCCGACGCTGTCGTTTTCAAGCGTGCATCCCGACGGCGTGCTCGAGTAGGTCACCAGGCCACCGGCCGACGCTTTTTCGAGCCGCGCGCTGATGGCCAGCGCGTTGGCGCGTGACGTGGCGGGGTTGTCGGTCACGTCCAGGAAGGGCACGAGGCTCGCGTTCCAGGAGCCGCCACACTTGGCGCTGCACGCATTGGCCGAAGCACAGTCGTTGAACAGAAATCCGGGTGTGGCGGTTGGTCGCTCGCCGCCGTTGTAGAAATACGAGTTGGGCGCATAGTAGGAGTAGTTTTTCCCGGCGACCGAGATGATCGGCCCGTCGTACTTGGGCTGCAAGATGCGCCCGACAGCTCCGCCGCTTGCCGCCGCCGCGGTCTGGACGTAGTACGATCCCTCGAACCGGCCACTGCCGTACCCCGGCTTGACCGGACAGATCTCGCCACAAAAATCCTGGTCGGTGTGGCCGCTCCGGCGGGCGTCCTTGAACACCAGATAGCGGCTGTTGGCGGTGATCCGGCGCGTGTACGTCTTTCCGTCCAGGGTACAGCTTGCCTTGGGCAGCGTGGCACCGTCGTAGCAGCCCGCAGCCATGAGCCGGGTGCGCGACGCAAAGACGGTCACCTGCTCGCCCGGAGCAGCGGCACCTGGCGAAGTAAAGTAGGGGAAGTAACCCGACTGGTAGAAGGTCATCAGCCCGAAGTTGGCGATGTTGAAGTTGTCTTCGACAATGCGCTTGAGCACGCGCTTCGCGATGACCGCGCGCGAGGTGGGCGCGCCACAGGTGTCGCCAAGTTTCTCGATGCAATCCTTGTCGGCCGTGCAGACGGTCATGCCCAGCCTGCACATCTTGACCGGACCGGCGGTGCCGGCCGGAGGGATGCACACGTCGGATGCCGTCTTGCTGGCCAGAACGCAGGTGTTGGTGCCACCGCCGACGCAGGTGTTGGCGGGATAGGCGCAGGCGTTGCCAATCGGCACGCACTGGTTCGTCTTGTTGACCTGGCACGGGCGGTGCGGGTGCTTGCAGAAGTTGTCAGGGCCGCTGCACAGGTTGGTGGCAAAGACGCAGCCTTTTTTGCAGTTACTGTCCCTGCTGCACTGCCTGGTGGGATTCTCGGCGCAGGTTCCCCTGGTGCGGTTCCTCGGACACGGGGTCGCCGCATCGCAGGTCTCACCGGTCTGGTTGCAGATCTTGGCGGAGGGGCAGGGGCCATTGCACGGAGCTCCCGTCGCGGCGCACTTGCCCTGGTCGCCCCACTGCGGGCACTCGAGCTCGTTGAGGCAAGTCTGCGGTGGGACGGTGCCCTGGCAGGTTCCCAGCGCGGCGCAAAGGCCCCCCGGATTCGGGCACGGCTCGTTGCCGGTCTGGCAGCGCGACACGGCAGCGCAGGGCCTGGTGCCCGAGCAGACATCCTTGGTGGCCGCGCAAATGCCTTCGGGTGCGGCACCGCAATCCGCATTGCTGGCGCAGGCCGCGTTGCTGGCGCTGCAGCGCCGGGCAACTGCGGGGCAGTCGCGGTCAGCGACACAAGCGCCAGTGCTTTGCGAGCAGGTGCCTTGGTTGCAATCGTTGTTCGTGAGGCAGGCTTTGCCGCTCGCCTTGCATTTTAGCTTGTCCCAGCCGCGGCAGCCGGTGCCCTCGTCGCAATCTACCCCCACCTCGGTGGCGGAGGTGAAGGTACCACCCGGTACACCGGTCATGGATCCCGACGTGTCCATCACCACCAGGATGTTCGCCTTGTGGATCTGCCGCTTGATGATCGACAGCGGGTTCACGCGCGCCTGCGCTTGCCCCGGCAACATGACCAAGAGTTGGGCGATGCACAGCGCTGCCACCACAGTGTTCACGATGGTTTTTCGTAACCGTTCACGCCCATGACCGAATCCCGTCGGAGAAAGTGGCTCGGTGGCGCGGCTTCGCCGGGGCACCGAGCGGGGGTTTGGGGGGACGCAGAGGCGCCATACAGCGACGGGACGGAGCTGGAAGGGCATGGCGCCGGGCGGTCCCCCCATGTGAACGGTTACGGTTTTTCTTCGCATGGTCGGTACTTGATCACATCGACCGTGCGCCGAGTTTTCTTGAGCCATAAATTGCAGGTAAGGTCAGCGGTGTGCCGGTAGCCAAACTGGTCCTTTCCAACCACACCGAGGCATTGGCGTCAGCTTTTGTCGATGCTGTCCAGGACCAGCGAAAGGATGGCGTTGCAGGCCTGTTCACGCCGGTGTGCGTCGTGGTTCCAACCCTGGCGGTGGGGGAGTACCTCAAGCGTTGCGTGGCACTTCGCCTCGGCGTGGCAGCAAACATCGATGCGCAATTCTTGCCCGGCTTTCTGGGCACCCTTGCGGGTTCCGCGCGTCCGGGTGCGCGCATCATTGACCGCCGCGTCTTGCTGGGGTGGTTGCTGGGTTTGTTGGCAGACGCTCGCCTCGTGGCCGCGCCTGAATTCGCCGAGATCGCGGCCTACCTTGCGGCGGCGGGGCACGGGGTGCCCGCCGTGGATCGTCGCCGCCGCGATCTGGCGGTCCGCCTCGCGCATCTGTTCGACGACTGGATGCTCGACTCAGACTTGCCAGCGGGCGCGCGCCCCTGGCAGGCGGTGCTGTGGCGGCACCTGTTTGGCGATCAGGGCCTTGCCCGCGAGGTCGGCCCAGCTTCCACGCCGCGGTGGATTTCTTTGCCGGAGTGGATTCGCGGCGCGCCCTTGGCCGAGCTTGAGTGTACGGCGAAGGTGCACGTGTTTGGCCCAGCCCCATGGAACCGATTGTTCGAAAGTGCCTTGCCGCGCCTTGCGACGGTGGCCGAGGTCGTCGTGTACGCGCTCGGGGCACGGCCCCCTGACGATCACCCATGGGCTCGCCCAGGACGCGACCAGGTGCTGCGCCTCTTCGCTGCTCATCCCGGCCTCGTGACCGAGACACGATTCGTGCAGCCCGCCGCGGAGCCAGACTTTGCCGTGCTTGCGTGCCCGAGCGTTCGTCGCGAGGCGGAATCGATTGCCATCGAGATCTGGCGCCTGCTGCGCGCGCGTTCCGTCGGCGCCGCGGGCGACGCACCCCTGCGATTTTCCGACATCGCAGTCGTCGTGCCAGCCGCCACGGCGGAGGCGTACTTCTCCCACCTCCGCGCGGCCTTTCGCGAGGCGGGCGACATTCCCCATCAGATCCACGGTTGCGGGCTGGGGCGCTCAAGCCGCGTGGTCGAGGCGTTCGAGTTGCTGCTTGATCTACCGCTGTCTGATTTCACGCGGCAGGATCTGCTTCGCCTGGGCGCGCACCCAGGCCTCGGGGGGCGTTTTGCCGAAACCACTCCAGACGACTGGCGGCGGCTCGTCCTTCGACTCGGCATCGTGCGCGGCGCGCAGCACGCCGATCACCAGGGCACGTACATCGACAGCGACACCTTCAACTGGGATCAGGGCCTGCGGCGCTTCGCGCTCGGCGCTTTCATGGCACCGCCCGGACCGGGCGACGGTGGCGCGGTTCGCCTGGCGGGCGAGGACGTCTTGCCGGCGGATCTGTCGGCGGACGACGTTGCGACCATGCGCGGTCCCGCGCTGCTTTTGCGTTCGTTGCTCGCCGACGCCACGTTCGCGCGATCGGCGCGCATGCCACTTTCAGACTGGGTGCGTTTCTTGCGCGCCTGGCTCTCCTGCACCGTGGTTGGGGCGTCGAGCGCCGACGAGCGTGCGCTGGTTGCGTGCGATCGGGAACTGGCGGCCGTGGGCGAAACCCCGGTTCCAGGTGACATGTCTTACGCGCTGGCGGCGGATCTGGCGCGGCAAGCCCTGTCGTCGCTGGTGACGACCCGCGCGTCGCACCCGACCGCCGGGGTCACGGTGTCGTCGTTCGTCCATCAAAGGACGCTCCCGTTTCGCGCGATCTTCGTCGCCGGACTGGGCGCCGGAAGTTTTCCCTCGGCCGATGCACCAGATGAACTCGACCCGCGCGGCCGAAGCGCAGGCACGCCACCGTCCGAGCAAGATCGGTTCATGCTGTTCGAGCGCTTGCTGTCAGGGCGGCAGAGCATCGTCCTGTCGTTTGTTGGCCGCGACTTGCAAACCGGCGAGCATCTCGAACCGTCGTCGTCGGTGACTTCGTTGCTCGAAGCGCGCGGCGCGGGTTCTCCCGACTCCCTTGCGTGGCGCAAGCTGGTGCGGATCGTCCCTCTGCATCGGCACGACGATCCCACGGCCGCCGAAGTTTTTCCCGCCGTCGCGGACGACCACGCGGCACTACGCCTGCGCGTGGACTTGTTGGCCGGTGTGAACGATCCCCCCGGCGACGTTCATGGCCTTGCGCGTGTGGTTGCACCTGCGACCCTGTCGCGGCTGGCGGGGCCGCTTGGCCTGCCGCCCGTCACCGATGGCCCGGCGTTGGTGCTGCCCGGCGGGGAGTCGCAGCGGTTGCGTTTTTCGGACCTGAGGCGGTTTCTGGAATGCCCGCTGCAGGGATTCGCGCGCGCGCGGCTCGGCCTGCATGAGGCCGACGACGACGAGGACAGGTTTGTCGAAGACGAACCATTCACCGTCGGTGGTGCGGCGCGGACGATGCTGCTTCGAGCTGCGTTTTTGTGTGCCCTGCGGGCCGCATCCCGGGGAGATGGCGGCACCGGGGCTCTCGCTGCCGAAGTGCTGGCTCGTCATCACGACGAAGTCGCGGCGGCGTGGCATCGTGAGGGGCGCCTGCCCGTCGGGGCCTTCTGGCAGGTCGCGCGCGCGAAAAACCTGGAGGTGCTGGGGGCATGGGCGGCGGATGTGTTGGCGCTGGCCGACGGCCGACCATGGACGATCGAGGTGGTCCATTTTGGCGGCACCGATCAACCAACCGAGGATGGAACCCTGGCACCGGCCCTGGTTCTACAACCGGTGGCCCCGCGCAACCCTGCGCTGGCCGACTCGCCGTCGTCGCTCGTGGGATCCACGTGCCCGCTGCTGAGGTTCGCCGATGGCGGGCTCACGATTCTTGTTCTGGTGGCGGCGGCAGCGAAGAAGGATCACGCCATCGACAACCGCAGGCGCAGCTTGCAGGGATTCATGGATGTTCTGGCGCTGTCCGCCTCCGGCGCGCAGGTCGGCCTCAACCCACCTCAGGCGATGCGCGTCGCCGTCCTTCGTCCTGGCGCAGGGCGATCTGCCGGTGGTGCACCCTTCGCGATTGATTTCGACTCCGTGCCGCCCGACCTGGCGTGCGCCGTCCTCGCAGCGTTGATCGACGATCTGTGCGCTGGCGCTCACGACTACCTGATGCCTTGCGAGGCCGTGTTCGCGTGCCACGACCGGCCGACCGAATCGTTGACCGACCTCGTGGTGAAGGCGCGCGACAATCAGTTTTCGCGGTGCAGCTCGTTTCGCGGCCCGGTGCGCTACCCCGAGCGGTATCCGCCGATTGCCGACACAACTGGTCGGGCCTTCATCGAACGCAGATTCGCGCTATATTTTTGCGGCAAGGCAATGGCCTAGCGTACACCTTCCTCATTTGGTCGTATCATTCGCTGGCCAGCAGGTACGGCCATGAAGGCTTCGATGTCGCGCGCCAGGAAACCTCGCCAGTCACGATGGATCGGATTCGCTTGCTTGCTCGTCGCCGGGTGCGGATCGTCGGTCGACCCGCCGCTTGAACCGATATCGTTGACCATCGGGCCCGTGGCACCGGTCGCCGCCGCAGAGCGCACGGTTTGCGTGCGCCTTGGGCTGGGGCTCCTCGCAGAGGCGTCGGTGACGTCGCTCCTGGCCACGATGCCACCGTTCGCTCGGCGCATGGTCGTGTACCGCGCCGTGGACCACAATGTTCGGCGGGAGCCGTACGCTTGTACACCATTTGATTTCTTCGACGGGCGCACCGAGGACGTGTCGACGCGCGCCACTCCACCCGCCGATCAACTGTGGTTTGTCGCCGAGGGCAACACGTCCGGGTCACTTGTGATGCCCCCCGCCGTGGGCTTGCCGGTGACGAAAGGCGAGACGTTGCGCATCGAACTCACCATGACCGCCGCGACACCCCGCGCCGGGGGTGCCGCCGTCAAGGATGCAGGGGGCGAGCAGGACGCGATGCAGGTCACGGAAGGTCGATTGGTCGTTGCCTTGCTGCGCGGCGCACCGGTCAAGCGTGCCGGTGCATTTTTCTGCGGCTCCGTCAGTGGCCTCCTCGCAGAGGGGCAGACGGTGGCGCGTGCGCCCGGCATCGTCGGGCGTGGCCCTGGACCTGCCGCCGGTGCGGAGCTGACCTTGCCCGTCGGTTTCTGGATGCCTCCGGCACCGTTGCCTGTGCACTTGCTCGCGCTTGGTGCGCACCAGGGCACGCGTGGTCTGGGCATGACCGTGGAAAAATCTCGCGCCGCCGACGAACCAGGCACCCTGCTGGCCACCACCGTGCCCGGCAACGGCATCGTCAAGACGTTCGTCGATCCCAACTTCGTCGACCTGACCGCTGGCGACGGCCTGCGCTGGCTATGCACGTATCCGTCCAGCGGCACCGAGGGTGAGCTGTGTTTCGTATCGGCGGTCTATTTCCCTGCCGCGAAGGGCAGCGACAGCACGCCGCCCTGGTCGGTGCCCGGCTGCTGGCAGTAAGCGATTTTTTTTGTTCGATATTGCGTGACACCGCTTACAATCTGCTATACGATCAAATCTTCGCAAGTTCACATTCATTCATCTGTGGAGGTCGCTTGATGTCTCACCCTGCTTTGTTTCGTGTGCTTCGCCCACTTGGAATGTTGGTTTTCGCGGGTGCCTTGATCGGCGCTTGCGGAGTCTCGAACGAGCGGCGCCCCGGCGCTGAAGACGATAGCGGAGCCGGCGGCGACCTGACCGGGGGTGGCACTGCGGGCCAGGGCGGGATAGTCGGCGTGGGCGGATCTGCTGGCGGTGCTGGCGGCGTCGTCGGTGCCGGGGGTAGCTCGGGCAGCGGAGGAATGGCGGGCATTGGCGGCACGGTCGGCGCAGGTGGCGTGGCGGGAGGGGGTGGAGCCGGAGGCGGAGGTGGTGCCGGGACACCGATGGGTGGTGCCGGAGGCGGCAACGGCGGAGCCGGTGCTGCAGGTGGAAGTGGCGGCTCCGTGGGCGCTGGCGGCGGGGCGGGCGGGGCGGGTAACGGCACGGGCGGTGCAGGTGCGGGAGGCATGGCAGGTGCCGCAGGCGCTGCGGGCTCAGGCGGCGGAGGTGCGGGCGGTGCCGTTGGCGATGGCGGAGTGGACGTGCCGCCCGAGGTTGCTCCCGACGTGTCTCCGGATACCGTCAACATGGCCCCCCTGGCACCCACCGCGCTGCCGGCTACGGGCGTCGCGGCCACATTCCTGATGGCGAACTGGAGTGCGGCGACCGGGGCGACGGGTTACTTCCTGGATGTGGCGACCGACACGGGGTTCGCCGCGTTCGTTACCGGGTTCAACAACCTGACGCTGGGCAACGTCGTGACCTCCAGCGTGACCGGTCTTACCTGTGGCACGACGTACTATTACCGAGTGCGCGCCAGCAACGTTGGCGGCACCAGCGGGACCTCGAGCACCATCACGGCGGTGACCACGGCCTGCGTGCCGATGGCCCCCATGGCCACGGCTGCCAGCAACGCTGTGTCCACCTCGTTCAGCGCGAACTGGAACGCGGCGACCGGGGCGACGGGTTACTTCCTGGATGTGGCGACCGACATGGTGTTCGCCGCGTTCGTCACCGGGTTCAGTAACCTGACGCTGGGCAACGTCGTCACCTCCGGCGTGACCGGTCTTACCTGCGGCACGACGTACTATTACCGGGTTCGCGCCAGCAACGCTGGCGGCACCAG
>CAYSKR010000029.1:0-11475 GCA_964431675.1 uncultured Myxococcales bacterium | reverse complement strand
GCTGCCGGAGGTGGCGGTGATGATCGCCTCGGAGGTGGCGCGCGGGCTGGAGCACGCGCACGGCCTCGGGGTGATCCACCGCGACGTCAAGCCCGAGAACGTCATGGTGCGCAAGGATGGCGTCGTCAAGCTGATGGACTTTGGCGTTGCTCAGATCGTCGATCTCGAACGGATGACCGTCACCGGCCAGTTGCTTGGGTCGCCCGCGTACATGGCCCCGGAGCTGCTCGAGGGCAAGCCGATCGACTTTCGCACCGACGTCTTTGCGCTTGGAATCATGCTGTACCAGTTGACCACGGGGCAGTTGCCGTTTTCCGGCCGCAACCCGCACGAGGTTCTGCGGCGCATCGCCGAGGGTAGGTTCTCGGATCCGCGCGCCATCAATCACCTGGTTGCCGATCGGCTGGCGCGCATCATCGTCAAGGCCCTGGCCCGCAAGCCGGATGATCGCTACGCGTCGATGAGCCTGATGGGAGAGGATCTCGCGGCTTTCCTCCGCGACGCTGGATTCGTCGATACGCCCACTGAACTCAAGGCGTTTTTCACCGAGCCGGAGCGATTCGATCAGGAAGTCCAGGGGCGCATGGTTGCCGCGCTTGCCACCGCCGGGAGAATCCAGCGAACGGCGGGCCACACCGCGCGTGCGCTGGAGCTCTGGAACCGAGCACTGGCCCTCGATCCCAGGAACGCCGACGTGCTGCGCGACGTGCGTCGTCTTGAGGGCGGGCAGCGGTTGCGGCGCGGCTCGGTGGCCGTCTTGTCGGCTGGGCTGCTGGGCGCGGCGGTGTTCCTGGCCTTTCGCATCGGCACACACGATGCGCCCACGGCCACGCCCCGGATCGTCGTCAAGCTGACCGAACGCACCCTGCCACCAACCTCGCCGCAAGCTGCACCGGTCGCGCAGACCTCCGCTGCGTCGCTTGAAAAGCGACCTTCGACGGCTGCACCCCGCACATCCCCGCGCTCTGGCCCGCACGCCGAGAAGACCGCGGCCACGTCGGCGCAACCTGTCGCCACGCGAACCTTCACCTTGACTCCGATTCCACCCGCGGTCGACATCATCGTCGACGGGCAGCCGAAGGGTGCCTTCGATCTGACCAACACCACGGTCACGATACCTTGGGTCGGCTCGCACAAGATCGAGCTGCGCCCCAAAAGCCGGAGCTTCTTCCCGGGGACCGTGCTGGTCGGACCTGATGAGGAAGCAATTCCGGACAACCGGATCATCAAGGTGCTGGCGAAGAAACCTGCCACCCTGGTGATCGCAGTCAATCCGCCGACGCCTGGGGCAAGAATCGCGCTGCGGGCGCAGCGTGGCAGCAAGCCGTGGAGCGCATTAATCGAGGCGGGCAAGGAAGCGAGCGTTCCCTTTGACGCCGACGACGAAATCACCAAAACTGTCCAGATCTTCGTTTCTCTTGGAAACAAGCCGATCGCCAGCGAAGTGAAAGTGACCGCTGGAGAATCAACGATCCACCAGATCACGCTCGGCAACTAACCCCCTGACCCATGACTGCGGCCGTGGTTCCCCTCGTCGTCTTCGTCGTCGTGCAGTCCTTCGCGCCGCCGACTCCTGCACCCGGATCGTACGAAACCGGTCGCAGCGCGTTTGCGCGTGGCGAATACGCCAGGGCGATTGCGATCTTGCGCCCGCTCCTTTACCCCGAGATGCGGCTACAGTCCGAAGCCGAGGTGGCGATCACCCACCGCATGCTGGGCGTGGCTCACTTGTTCGAGGGGCAGAACGAGCCGGCTGGGGAAGAGTTTCGCAAGCTGCTGCAACTTCGGCCCGACTACCGCATGGACCCTCTGCTTGATCCGCCTCGCGTGGTGGATTTTTTCAACGGCATCGTGCGCGAGCAGGAGGCCACCCTGGCCGATCTGGACGTCGAGCGGCACGCAGCCGAAGTCGAAGATCGTCGTCGGCAGCAACTTGAACGTCCGCGCGCTGCGATCGACAGGAAGTTTATCCGCAATTCCTTTGCGGTGAATTTCATCCCCTTCGGCGCCGGTCAATTTCAAAACGGACAGCCCCGCAAAGGGTGGACGTTTTTCGCCGTCGAAGGACTCCTGGCCAGCGCCTCCCTGGGCACCTTCGCGGCGAACTTTGCGATCTATGGATTTCGGCCCCGCTACGCGTGTCGGGTTTCGGACACGACGACGACGGTGGCGAGCGGCCCCTGCCCAAGCGGCCAGGCGCTTGACACCTCGCCCCAAGATACATCCCGGGCCCTGTCGCAAGCCGCGCAGATGACGGGCTGGCTGTTTCTGGGCGTCACCAGCCTCGGCATCCTGGACGCGATCCTGCATTTTCGGCCGGAAGACCCACTGAGTTCTGAAGGTCCGAGCCTGCGATTCGCGCCGCTGGTTCTAGGTGGTGGGCCCGGGGCAGGTCTGCACTTTCGTTTCTGACCGGAGTCGGCGACACTGAGCGCCATGGCCACGCTGCGCATCCGCATCCCCGGCACTGGGGTCAAGGTGTACCCGATCTACAAGCAGTTGACCTCGCTTGGCCGGGGAGCCGACTCCGACATCCCCCTTTCCGACCCGACGCTCGCCCCTGCACACGCGCACATTCACTTCGACGGTCACGAGTTCAGCGTGGCCGTTCTCGACAAAAACGCGGACTTGCACGTCAACGGACGGCGGCGGACCAAGCACAAGCTGACCCACGACGACCGCATCCGCCTCGGCTCGGCCGAGCTGGAGTTTTCGCTTTACGGCGAGCCGGTGAGCGACCCTGGCGCGGCCAGGGACGCGGGCGAGCGCAGTTCGTACCGGAAGGTCCTCGAGTTTTCCGAGAAACTTCTCGGCAACTATGAACTCCCTGTCCTGCTGGACCAGCTCCTCGATGCCGTGATCCAGGTGTCCAACGCCGACAAGGGCTTCATCGTCCTCATGGAATCGAACGAGCCGGTGGTCAAGGTTGCCAGAAACCTCCGCCAAGAATCCATTTCCGCCGCCGTCAGCCAACTGTCCGATTCGATCCTGCGCAAGGTGGTCGAGACTCGGGTGCCGCTCATCGTTTCGGACGCGCTCAGCGATGCCGAGTTCAAGACCGCTCTGTCCGTGGTCAACCTGCGGCTCACGTCCGTGATGTGCGTGCCGTTGCTCGAGCGCGGCAACTTGATTGGCGTCATCTACGTCGGCAACGACAACGTCCGGCATCTGTTCGACGAATCGAGCCTGGAGATCCTGACGGTCTTCGCGGCCCAAGCGTCGCTCGTGATCCGGAATGCGCTCCTGGTCAACGAGCTGCAACTCGACAACCAGTCCCTGATGGACCGCATCGAGCGCATGCGTTTCGGCGACATTCTGGGTGCTTCTCCTGCGATGCAAGAGATCTTTCGCAAGGTGTCGAAGGTCGCGCCCACCGACGTGTCTGTCCTCATCACCGGCGAAACCGGGACCGGCAAAGAACTCATCGCCCGGCAAATCCACGCACGCTCGACCAGGAACAAAGGCCCGTTCGTCAGCATCAACTGCGGCGCAATCCCTGAAAACTTGCTTGAGTCGGAGCTGTTCGGGCATGTCCGCGGTGCTTTCACCGGTGCCATCGGCAACAAGCTCGGCCGCTTTCAGGCGGCGAGCAAGGGAACCCTGTTTCTCGATGAGATCGGCGAAATGCCGATCGGGTTGCAGGTCAAGATCCTGCGCGCCCTGCAAGACCACGTCGTGGTGCGCGTCGGCGACACCGTGCCCGAAACCGTTGACATTCGCATCCTGGCCGCGACCAACCGCGACCTTGAAAGCGAGATCAAAGCTGGCCGGTTTCGCGAGGATCTGTTCTACCGCCTCAATGTGGTCCTCATCCATTTGCCGCCGTTGCGGGAGCGCGGCGATGATATCCCCGTGCTGGCGCGCTACATGCTGTCACGCTACGCGCCTGAGTACGGCGACAAGGTTCGTGGATTTTCGCCCGACGCCATTTCCGCGATCAAACGCTACCCCTGGCCGGGCAACATTCGGGAACTTGAGAATCGCGTCAAGAAGGCCCTGGTCCTGGCGGACAAGGCCATCCTCGGGCCCGAGGATCTCGGCATCTTGCCGGAGCAACTGCCGCCCATCCTCCCGCTGAACGAGGCGCGCGAGCAGTGGCAGCGCCAGTACATCAACGACGTGCTGAACCTCAACGGTGGGAACCGAACCAAGACGGCGCGCGATCTCGACGTCGATCCGAGGACGATTTTTCGTCACCTGGAAAAGGAGGGGGATGGCGGCGAAGAGTCGTCCCTGGCAGCGGGTGATCGTTAGGGCCACGTCGTGGGTGCTGCTGGCCGTGGGTTCGCTGGCGGCTGGATGCGTCGTGCCGCTCAAGCCGGAATTCGAGGATCCGGAAAAGAACTATGCGCCCTACATCGACAGCGCGAGTCCCGCGATCGGAACCGTCGTCACCGCCCCGCCCGACGTGGATCCTCCCTTCATCGTGTACTTGAAGGATCCCAATCAGGGCGACGTGCTGTACGTGCGCTGGATCTTCAACTACCCCCCGTACGACGGTAACACCGGCGTCGTCAACATCGGGGGAGTGCCCCCGGCCGCAGATCCTACCGTCGCTCGCCGGGTTGCAATTGCAGTGAACTGCATTGATTCCAATCTTCCCCTTGGCGCGAAACAGCACCGGGTGATGCTCGCGGTGTCGGACCGGAAATTCAAAGGCGAGGATGGGTCGGATCAACGCGCGACGCTGGTGCAGCCGGGTGCCCACCTCCTCGTGGCGACGTGGCTCCTGAACAAAGAGTGCGGCAAGTGATCACGCGGTGGTCTGCCTTGGCCCCGGATGGGCGACTCCGCGACTCCGCGACTCCGCTGGCCGACGGCGTTGCAATTTCCGGAAATCATGATACTTGTCAAGACATGATCCAGACTAACGTCATTGCTGTCTTTTTTCTGATCCTGTCCGGCTGCAGCCCCAAGCTACCAGCCAACATGTCAACGGGCGACGCTGCTCCCAGGCTACCAGACATGTCGACGGGCGACACCGGTCCTCCTCCGGTGCTTGCTTGTACGGACGGCGTCAAGGAATGGGAGTACGTCAAGGCCTCCTATGGCAACCTGGTTCACGTGGCGGGGACGGGGGGCGTAAACAGTGGTAACAAGTGGCTGCCAAAGTTCGAAGGTGGGCCAGCGACTATGGCGGCTCTCTCACGGCCGCATATGGCCATGGCCGATGCGGCGGGCAACATCTTCATTGCTGACAAAGAAGCGCATGCGGTGCGCATGGTATCCCCGGCAGGGATCATTTCCACTGTGGCGGGCACCGGGGCAGCCGATGACGATGGCGATGCATCCGGACCAGCGCGCGAAAAGCCTCTTTATAACCCCAACGGCCTGTTTGTCTTGCCCGATGGCACGTTGTACATCGTAGACCTCGACAATAAAGCTATTCGCAAGGTCACCCCGGAACCTAATCGCCAGATGTCCACGCTGTTTCGGGATCCTGAGGGATTCGGAGCCGGGCGCGGCCTTTACGTCGAGCAGAACGAGTCCGAGGTCTTCTACTCTGCCTCGACCGTGGTCAGGCGGTGGACTAAGCAAGATGGTCGCATCGAAAATTTCGCTGGACCATTCGTGGATCTTGGCATGGTCGTCAAGGACAGGACTGGCCGGCTGCTCGTCGGCTCCCGGGGCGGACAGGCCGTGTTCGCCGTCACGCGCGAGCCAGGCAAGGCAGCCACTATTACGCGCGTCACGACAACCGCTCTGAACGAGCCCCGAGCCGTGTGGCCAGCGTTCGACACCGCCGGCTTCTTCGTCGGAACACACAGAGGCAGCCAGGTCTTCTATGTGGACTGCACCGGCATGCCGCACCTATTTCTCGATGGGTCGATCAACGAAGTCCGCTCCGTTACGCTCGATGCTGCGGGCAATATCATCATCGTGGAGAACGACCGGGGCTATGTACGCATGGTCAAGCGGCGGTAAATTATTTGGTAGCTGGTGCAAACCAGTCGAAACCTACGGCATTGATCTGCCGCACATCGCGCAGGCCCGGCAGCCGGTGTGGATATTTCGTGCGTGTTGCCACCCAATGTTCATTGGTTGCCCGCGCGCCGCATAGCGCTTTGACTTTGAGCAACCCCGCGAGACTTTTGGGCTCTACGGTGCCCTCGGTCCACTTCGCTTCTACCAGCCGCAGTCGATCTTGATGTTCTATGACAAAGTCCACCTCTGTACCGGTCACATCTCTCCAGAAAAAAACCGATCCAACGTGGCCCAAGGCAGAGCGCTGCCGCAAGATTTCACCAAGCACGAAAGTCTCCCAGAGCATGCCGATAGAGGGTGATCGGTCTAATGCGCCCGGCGAATCGAGGGCCAGAAAAAAGCACAACAACCCGCTGTCCCGAAAATAGAGTTTTGGTGTCTTGATGAGACGCTTTGTCACGTTACCAAAATAGGGCTCAAGCAGAACGATGTGGTTCGATGCTTCGAGAACGGAGAGCCAGTCACGCGCCGTTGTGCCAGAGATGCCGACGTCCCGCGACAAGTCGGTCAGGTTGAGAAGCTGTCCTGATCGCAGCGCACAAGCACGCAGGAACCGTTCGAAATCACGCAGGCTCCCAGCGCGAACGGCCAAGCGTACGTCGCGCTCGAGACAGCTTGCCACATAACTTCGGTAGTACTCCCTCGGGTCCATCTCAGGATTGCGGAACAGCTCCGGGAAGCCCCCGCGCCATAGTAGTGTTTTGGTATCGGGCACCGACCTTGGCCCCGCTGCCGCCAGGATCTCCGATGCCATCAGGGGTTCAAGCTCCAGGATGCCGCAGCGGCCAGCAAGGCTCTCGGATACGGACTGCATGAGGGCAAATTTCCGTGATCCGGTGATCAATCCGGTCATAAGAAAACGACCCATCTGGTGACGCTGATCATCGATCCGCGCTTTCAGGTGACGAAACAGCGCTGGCGCATACTGGACTTCATCAATAATCACTGGCTCGCGCTGTCCGGCGAAGAAGGCTTCGGGTTCGTTTTCTGCCTGAGCAGCTATCGACGGCAAGTCGAGTGAGACGAACTCAGCACGCGGATAGCTGTGCCGTAAGAGCGCCGTTTTTCCCGTCTGCCTGGCACCGGTGAGCAGCACAGCAGGAAACTGGCGGATCAATTGGTCTAGCCGCAGAGTGACCGCCCTTGGTATCCACATGCTGGATAATATAGCTTACAAAGCTAGATTATCCAGCCTATAAAATGGCAACCACGCCATAGGTGCGATGGCGTCTCGCCCGCAAGCGATGCGGGCCGGAGGCCCGCGCACCCAGGGTGCCATTCTGGACGACGGCGTTGCAACTTCCGGAAATCGGTGCGCCGCGCCCATGCGCGCTCTCCGGACTGTTCTGGCGGAGCCGCGCCCGCGCCGACGCGACTCCTGACAAATTCATCGAGGGCTCGCCGTCGCGTACCATTTTCCCTGCCCCATTCCGGGCACGGGCCGCTTACGGATACCTACGGAGAGGTCGGAGTCTGTGTCACCATCGTGCGGCACATGTTGGAGATGTCTTGGATCTTGGCCACACAGGGTAAGAACGTGAAGCCCCACATCAGTCCTTGGTCCGCTCGGCAACAAATTACCGGACGGGCGACTCCGTCGCCCCGCCCATCCAGGAGCGAGCGGCGCGGGGAGAGACACAGGTCGGTGCTTCGGTCAAAACATCGAGAACACGGGCTTCCACCAGTGGACCACCCGCTGGCACTTCGCCCACGTCTTCGTCCACGACGGCAACGGCATCCTCGCCCTGTACTGGATCTTCTTCGCCGCCTTCAACCTGCTCACGCTGCGCCCGGCGCACCAAAGCGGAGACTGACCGCACTGCGCCGGGCCTCGCGTCCCGCAAGGTGCGAAACTCCTGGCTCTGAGTCTTGAGGGTTGCTCTTGGCTCTAGAAAGACCAGCCGATGTTGATGTTGAGCAAGGGGGCCCAGCGTGAAGTGCTGACGCTCGCGGTTTCGCCTGCAGAACTATACGCGGAAGCGGCGATTCCTGCCCGTTCGATGCCTATCTGCGTATCGAACGTTAACCCCATCCGCGATGTGAATTTATAGCCAACGAAAGGGCCCATCGTAAATCCGTTTGCCATACCCGTGATGCTGCGCACATTGCCGCTGACCTTGAAATAGAGAAGCTCGGCGCCCACCTGCATGCCATGGCGGAAATTCCCGAGCAGATAATAGCGAAACTGTCCCCCCACCTCAAAGGCTTTGAAAGCGACCTCGTTTGCCATGGCATCCTTTATGGTGACAGAGCCTGCACCCAGTACGGCGGCAATTCCCATCTTTTCACCGACACGGAATTCGCCCGTCAATTCAACCACCGGAAGCACCAAATGGAGAGGCGAGATGGTGAGCGCGAAAGAACGCAAAGGAGGTTTCTGCGCTGCCACCACAAGTACCGGCGGGGCCATGGGCTGGGCCCATGCGAAACGGCCACAGACTCCCAGCCCAAAAACCATCGCGAACGATACCCAAAGCGAATTTTTCATCGACGCGTTATAGCCACATTGGTCGCCGATACCAACCCGGGTGGGGGCGACGGGGGGCGACGGGGCGAGCGACTCCGCGACTCCACGACTCCGCCCCGATTTGACTCTGATTCGTGCGGCCCGTAGGCTCGGCACGACCTCGCTCCTGCGTGCGTGTCCTCCTTCAACGTGCCTCAAGTTTCCGCCACCCCAGAATTCCGCTCCTACCGTAGTTTCGTGTCCTGGTTCATGGTGGCCATTATTTCGTTCGGTAGTGTGCTGGGCTTGCTGTCGGTCGGCGTCAGCATTTATCGCCGTCGCAACGCGATTCCACGTGGGCCCGCCGTGAGCCTCGAGATGACCGTGGCGGAACAGCGCGACTGCTTTGACGATCTTGAGGACGTCACTCTCGGCCTCAAGAAACATCTTGAAAACACCCACCACTTGCTCGGTGGTTATGATCCCGACCTGGTGCAGCGGTGGTCCGACGAGGGTGCCGTGTGGCGGAAACAGTGGGTGTTGCTCGGAAATCGCTGCCGCTTCCCCGAGATACGGAAGACACCGATGCGCAAGGAACTCGAGGCGATGGCCGTGGCCTACGACGAGCTCGGCGAGACCGACACCATTTACGGCAGAGAAATACTGCGTTTCGGCAAGGAACAGGCCCCGCGCCTCGACCGAATCCGAGAACGCATCAACAAGATCGGTGCCCGGCTCAATGATCCGGGGCAGCCCACGGAGGTTCCAGCGCCATGAGTGAAGTCCCATCAGTGTCAGCCCCGCCGCCCGAGGCCCTCAAGACCACGTTCGCCGACATGGGCCTGCGCCCGGAGGTGCTGCTCGCGCTTTCGGACATGGGTTTCACCGAACCGATGGAGGTGCAGACCGCCGCGGTGCCCCTGGTGTTCGGCGGCCGCGACTTGCTGGTGCAGTCGCGCACCGGCTCGGGGAAGACCGCGGCGTTCACCATCCCACTGGCCGACCGAATCGTTCGACCCGACGACAAGTTTGTTCAGGCCATCATCCTGCTGCCCACGCGCGAACTCGCGCTGCAGGTGGCCGCCGAGGCCACACGGATCTGTGTACACGCCGGCGTCGGGGTCGTGCCGGTCTACGGCGGCGCGCCCATGGGACGCCAGATCGAACAGTTGCGCGCGGGCGCGCAGATTGTCTGCGGCACGCCGGGGCGGATTCTCGACCACTTGCGCCGCGGGACGTTGAAGCTCGATGGCGTTCGCTGCGCCATTCTTGATGAATGTGACGAGATGCTGTCGATGGGATTCCAGGAGGACATCGAGGACATCCTCGACGCCACGCCGAAGGAGCGGCAGACCCTCTTGTTTTCGGCGACGATTCCCGAGGGCATCCAGCGGCTGTCTCGGCGGTTCTTGCGCGACCCGGAATCGCTCAAGCTGTCGGCCGACTTCGTCGGCGTGCATGCCATCCGGCACGTGTACTACTCGATTCCTGGTGGACATCGCGAGGCCGAGTTGCTGCGCATCCTGACGTTCGAAAACCCGGAACGCGCCATCATCTTTTGCAACACCCGCGACGAGACGGGACGGGTCGCCGAGTTTCTGCGCCGATCCAACCTTGACGCGGAGGCGATCTCGTCGGACCTGTCTCAGTCGGATCGCGAACAGGTCATGACGCGCATGCGCGCGGGGAACATCCGATTTCTGGTGGCCACCGATGTGGCGGCCCGCGGCATCGACCTCGAGAACCTGCCCTGCGTGATCAACTATACGTTTCCGGAATCGCCGGAAATTTACATCCACCGCACCGGTCGCACCGGCCGCGCCGGGCGGACGGGCACCGCCATCTCGCTCATCGGGCCCACCGAAGTCGGCGGGTTCTACTACGTCAAGCTACTGTACAAGATCAAACCCGAGGAGCGCTCGTTGCCGTCGGAGATCGAGATCCGATCGAAGCGGGAGGGTGAACGGGTGACGGCGCTGCGTGCGGCGTTGCCCACGGAGGGCGCTGCGGAGTGGCGATCGCTCGCGCGACGGATCATCGTCGCTCCGGACGGAGAACAACTCATCGCGGGCTTGCTTGCGGAGCACTTTGGCGCGCCACCAAAGCCCGTCGCGCCCTCGGAGCCACCGCGGCAGCGCTCCGCGCCCCGCGCTGAATCACCGCGAAGGCCACGGCTGGGCTACGGCGACCGTTCGGTTGAGCGGCCTTCGGGCCGGTCCGGCGAACGTCCCGGCTGGCGTCGAGACGAAGGCACCCCGCGCGACCGAGGCACGGCTGCGGCGGCAACATTGCCGGAAGGTGTCGTCCGACTATTTTTGAACGTCGGCCGACGGGATCGCGCGACGGCGGAGGATGTCCGTGCGCTCCTCGGCGAGAGCGGCGCACAGATCGAGGCGAGCGCCATCGACCTGATGGACACCCACAGCTACATCAATGTCCGAGCGGAGGTCGCGGGCCCCTTGTGCGAAGCCCTGATCAAGCGTGAGCACAACGGGCGCAAAGTTCAATGCGAGCCGGCGCGGCCGCGGCATTGACAGCGGCGTCGCCAGCTTCTTCGGTGGTGCTGTGATGTAGTCGAATAGCTGCGTGCGCGCCTCTCCACAACGATCCCCGTCAGCGGCGGTGGTGAAGGATGGTCCCTCTGTCGCCGACGGCCCAGACGTCGCCCGGACCGCTCCCCCACACGCCATAGAGCAGGATCGTCGTTCCGCTGGTCGCGCTCGTCCAGGCGATGCCGTTCCAGTGGACGATGGTCCCGCTCTCGCCGACGGCCCAGACGTCGCTCGTCCAGCTGCCCCACACGCCGTAGAGCGCATTCGTCGTTCCGCTGGTCGCGCTCGTCCAGGCGGTGCCGTTCCAGTGGACGATGGTCCCCCCATCGCCGACGGCCCAGACGTCGCTCGTCCCGCTGCCCCACACGCCAAGGAGCCGCCAGGTCGTCGTCCCGCTGGCCACGCTCGACCAGACGGTGCCGTTCCAGTGGACGATGGTCCCCCCATCGCCGACGGCCCAGACATCGCTTGCACCACTCCCCCAGATGCCAT
>CAYSKR010000028.1:0-6892 GCA_964431675.1 uncultured Myxococcales bacterium | reverse complement strand
GTAGACGAAGGCGTTGGTGGTTTCGAGATCAGGGCGCATCAAGAACATCCGCTGGGTGCAGCGGCGGGTAATCATGTAGACGCGACCTGGCACAACCGCACGTGGGAGGCTCATCCCCTGTTGTCGGCAGCCCACGCCGAAGGTTGCCTAAAATCAACCTGGGTGCGGTTGCGCGGTTCAAAACTCGATCGACGCGACGCGCCTTTGGTCACACGAGCTTGAGGCGCTTGATCTTCGGGATGCGATCGAAGCCTGCGTCAAATGTCGCGATGGTGCCGATGCCGTGATTGAGCATCACGCCGGCATGGACCGCATCGCGGGCCGACATCCCTTCCAGCGAGACCAACAACTCCTTGGCCTTGTCGGTGTCGGCCAGCGAGACGGGCAAAACCACCGGGCAGACCTGAACGAAAAGGTCGTAAACCTGCGCGGCCAGGTCGAGCCGCGCGAGCGCCGAGTAACGGTACAGGATCTCCTGCAGCACCTCGGTGCTGGTGCAACCTTCGATGTCACCGCGACGCACCTCGTCCAGGAAACGGATGCACGGATCACGCAGGGGGTGGTCACGCCCCGCGACGTACATCGGAATATTCGAGTCGATGAAGACCTTCACCGGCGGCCAGCGTCGATCTCCGCCAGCATCTGACCGATGTCGGCGGTGGGGCCGCCCAGCCGCGCAAGCTGCGCGAGCGGATCGGCCTGCTGGGACGGCCCACGCAGCGCGCCCTCGATTGCTCGCCGCACCCATTCGCCCTTTGATACGCGCGTGCGCTGGGCCGCCTTGCGGACACGTGCGTCGAGAGATGTGGGAATCAAGACCTGAAGCCTGTAACTCATATGAGTATACTACTATGAGTAGTTGATAACTCAAGATCGCACCGTGGGCAATCACGCGTGCAGGCGCCGCAAGAGACGGAATCCGAGCAGGCCCTCGCGATCGTCGGGATGCCGGGGGATGGCAAGATCCAGGAGCAAGTAGCTGGGGCCCCCGCCGAAACTGGTCAGGAACAGGACGATGAAGGCAACGCGCCACAGGGTGACCGAGACGCCGAAGTATTCGCTCAATCCGACGCAAACGCCTTGAACCAGACGGCCGTTCCCCACGCGCGAAAATAGCTGCGACGGGCGATCTCCTCGGTTGCGCCGAACAATCCCCAGCAAGCCAATCCCCACGACGACCGTCGTTATCAGAAGGTTCCGCGCCAAATCGTGCTGACTGAACGATGGCATTGCCAGGCCCCACAGAACCTTGTGGAGCTTCCAGTTGACGAACGCGATCCACAGCATCGCGCCGATAAGTCCGCCAGACGCGTTGAGGCGAGCGGCCCTCGAAGCCGCAACCAGCGTCCTGAATTCCAGGGTGGGGGAATGTTTCGGAACGACCAATTTTCTCCTCGGCCAGGCTTTCTTTCAGCGCACGAATCGCGTTGTGCAGGCGGCTCTTGACCGTTCCTTGTGCGATGCCAAGGGTGTCGGCCATTTCCTTTTCGGTGAATTCGTCGAAGTAACGCAGCAGCACGGCCTCGCGGAGGCGATCCGGCAAGGACGCCAGTGCGACGGCCACTTGCCTGTGGCGCGCCGCAGCTTCGATACGGGCGTCTCGTGGGAGTGCCGATGAGATACGTCACGCGCGCGGGACCCGGGCCGGCGGAGACGTGGCCGATCTCCCATTCGTAGCGCTCACCGCCCGGCACCTGCGCCACCAAGGCGCGCAATTCGGCTGGCGAGTAGGAGCGCAAGAACGAAACGATCGCGTCCCAGAAGAGACACAGCGGGATGAGAGGGACCAACAGGACGAAGACGATGCGTCCAATCCGCCACGGCCGCAGGAACGGGAGGACGACCATCATCAGCAGCGAGGACAGCAGCGTGAGCAGCCCGCGGGGCGAGCGCTCCATAACCTCGAAGATGGCAATGCCACGGTTACGTTCGACCGCATCCCGCAGGACGGCGGTCGCGGAGGCCGGACGCAAATGGTGGAAGCCGTTGCAGAACAGACGAAACCCTTCGAGTGCTGGCGGCACCGCCGTGGCATCGACCGGTTCGGCGCAGTAGTCGAGGGCACCGTCGGAGGCGTCCCGCAATCGCGCAAATCTGGCAGTGTCGGGGAAAAGATCGGTGAGCATCGCCCGGGCCGGCACCCCGTGGGCCCGCAGGATCTCGACCATACGGGGCACTGGGCCGGCGGCACCAGAAGCCAGATCCAAGAGCACGCTGTCTCCGGTCCGTTGCATGGCCAGGCACAGCCGATCAACGAAGGCCCGGTAGGGCATGGCCGACAGGTTGGCTAAAAAGCCGAGAAAGTCGATCATCCCAGATCGCAGAATGCCCGGGAACCAAGTTTGATCCTCGAATTCGAACAGATGAAGGCGACCCATGTGATGCGCGATTGTAGGAAGTTCTGTCTCTGCTGTACCGAAAATCGGCAGTCGTCGTGCATGATCGAGATAGGCAGACGCAGGCGTTGTCATCATGCCCGGCACTCACTACGGCAGGTTGGCCAGGAACCGATCCGCCGCCAGCACGCGGGCGTGCGTCCGCCCGATGTCAGGCAGGCGACGCTCCTTGGCACCTTGCAGGACCACCTGAAAGGCAAAGGCTGGCTGTATGCGCTCGGCGAAGTACCGGAGGCCGGGCGCGAATTCGGAGTCGCCGATCTTCGCTTCGATGGCCAGCCACGGCTTGCCATCCCGCAGCATCACAAAATCGACCTCTTGACCGTCGCGATGCCGAAAAAAACGCAAGCCGATCTTCTCACCTTCCACATCGGCCGCCCAGTCGACCATGCGCAGAAGATGCATGGCGATCAGATTTTCGAAGCGCGCGCCATCAGACGCACAGCGTGTCCAGTCCCAGAAGTAGATCTTCTGCGCCTTCTTGATGCTCTTGATGTGGGCGGGACCGTACGGTGGCACCCGGAAGATCGCGTCCAAGCGTTCGAGGATGCCCACCCACGAGCGGACGGTCTCGAACGAGACCTCCAGATCTTCGCGCAGGGTGTTGAGTGAAAGGACTCCTCCGGCGACCTCGCCAAGGCGGTCGTACAGCAGTTCCATCCGCTCCACCTCTCGCACCTGTTCAAGGGAGGCCACTTCCTCGCGCATCAGCCGCTCGGCGTAAGCCATGCGCCAGCGCGCGGCGTCCCGCTTCGAGCCGGAAAGCAACGGCTCGGGAAATCCGCCCAGGTGCAGAAGATCATGCAGCGGCAAGCGGGCCGGATCGATGGTGAGGCGAGGAATCTCATCGATGCCCGGGAACGGAAGCCCGTGCAATTCTGAGTACGTGATCGGATGCAGGTGGTGGCCGAAATAACGGCCCTGGAGCGAATCCCCGCCGCGCCCGTACAAATCGAGGCGCGCGCTGCCAGTGACAATAATGCGCTTCTTGCCTCGATAGGAATCCGCCAAGTCTTTGAGAAAGGCCCGCCAGCGCTTGAACTTGTGGATCTCGTCGAAGGCCCACAGGGGCCGGTCGAAATCGAGTTCCCGTTTCTGGATGGTCAAGCGATCGGGCGCAGCATCCCAGTTGTAGTAAGCCCCGTGGGCAGCCTCGACCTCCGCCTGAATGAGCGTGGTTTTTCCGCACTGCCGCGGCCCGGACAGCAAGACCATCTTCCTGGACAGATCCGCACCCAGTTGTGCGACGATTCGACGGACTATCACGACAGGACAATATTAGACAGTACCATTATTTTGTCCAGACAAAACTAGAGTTGTGTCTGTTTTTGTCCAGCCGCGAATCGGCGCGCTGCGGGGCGGGCGGGCGCGGTCACTCGCCGCTGATGATCTTGCGCAGGTGCTTCTTGCCCACACGCAGGAGGGTGGAGTCAGACACCAGGTCATCGGCAGAAATCACCTCGTCGACGGCGGTGATTTTTCGATCGCCCAGGCGCACACCACCCTGCTCGATCAGGCGTCGTGCCACGCTTTTCGATGCCGCGAGGCCCGCAGCCGCGAGCAAATCGACAACCTTGTATCCGGCCTCGAGGTCCGCCCGTGCCACCGCAAACGTGGGCACTTGCCCGCCATCGCCCGCCCCCCCGCCGAACGCCGCCTCGGTCGCTCCCCGTGCTGCTTCCGCGGCGTCCTTTCCGTGGACGATCTCGGTGACCGCGAAGGCCAGGGCGCGCTTGGCCTCGCGCAACTCGGCACCGGCGAGCGCTTCGAAGCGCGCAAGCTCGTCCATCGGCAAGAAGGTCATCAGTTTCAAGAAACGCACCACGTCGCGATCATCGACGTTGATGAAGTACTGGTAGAAATCGAACGGGCTGGTCATCGTCGGCGACAGCCACACCGCGCCCGCCGCCGTCTTGCCCATCTTCGCGCCCGACGCGGTGGTCACGAGCGGAAACGTCAGCGCATACGCTTCCGTCTGATCGATCCGCCGGATCAGATCGGTGCCGGCCAGCATGTTGCCCCACTGATCGTCGCCGCCCATCTGCAACGTGCATCCATGCTGGCGCCGCAGGACGAGGAAGTCGTAGGCCTGAAGGATCTGATAGTTGAACTCGATGAACGACAGGCCCTTTTCCAGCCGCTGCTTGTACGCCTCGGCCGCCAGCATCCGGTTGACGCTGAAGTGCCGACCCACGTCGCGCAAAAACTCCAGGTAATGCAGTGGCCGCAACCAGTCCGCGTTGTCGACCACCAGCGCCGTCGCGCCCACCAGGCGACGAACCTGCGGCTCGATCTGCGCGCGGTTCTCCTGAATTTTCTCGGGCGTCATCATGCTGCGCAACTCGGTGCGGCCACTCGGATCGCCCACCATGGCCGTGCCGCCGCCCATGACTGCGATCGGCTTGTGACCAGCGCGCGCCAGGTGCGCCATCGCCAAAAGCGGCACCAGGCTGCCCAGGTGCAAGCTTGGCGCTGTCGGATCGAAGCCCACGTAGTACGTGACGCTGCCCGCGTCGAAGTGCTGGCGCAGCAGCGCCTCTTCCGTGATCTGCGCGAGAAACCCGCGCTCACGCAGCACGTCGATGATGTTGGCCGATGCCGACATGCCGCCCAATATACATCTGCCGCACGCACGAGCGGCGCAACCTGATAAGTTGGTCGGCGGTGCCGGAGCAGCAACCAGAACACGCTTGCGATTGCGCCGCGCGGCCGGACTGGGCGCGGGTACACGACGATCGCCCGTTGCTGCTGCCGGTCCTGGAAACTGCGGAATGGGAAGAACTTCGCCAGTGCGCCGAGTGCGGCACCCCGTGGTTGCTGGCGTGGCCCGAAGAAATCGAAAGCCCGCCCATCATTTGCCGGCCCAAGCCGCCCGCGGCCCGCCGATTGCGCGACATCGATCGCGCCACAACTTTGCGCGGCTATTGCCTCGCCCGCCTCGAAGAACATTTCGGCGAGCTCAAGGAACAGAAGGCACCGTGCAAGAAGGCCGACTGCGGGCGGAAACGCCTCGAAAACACGACCTACTGCATCGAGCACGTCATCGCCCAGCGCCTCGGACGCCACCTGGCGCACCTGGAACGCAAGACGACCAAAAAAAGGCTCATCGTGTGATCGTGTGGGTGAATTGAGGTGGTGGTGGAGCTGAAGGGGATCGAACCCTTGGCCTCCGCATTGCGAACGCGGCGCTCTCCCAGCTGAGCTACAGCCCCATCCCCCGGCTGCAGCCGGGGCAGGCGCGCATCTTAACCGCGACGATCAGCTTTGCAATGAGGAATTCCTTTGCTTTCATATGTGCTGTCATGTCCGCACCCTCCACCTCGCCACCCCGGCGCATTCGCGCCGACCTGCTTCTGGTCGAGCGAGGATGTGCGCCGTCGCGCGAGCGGGCGCGAGCCCTCATCCTCGCAGGCGAAGTCCTTGCTGACGACCGCCCGGTGGAGAAAGCGGGCACCCTGCTTTTCGCCAACGTTGCGTTGCGCCTGCGCCACGCGCCCATGCCTTACGTGTCGCGTGGAGGTGTGAAGCTGGCGCATGCGATCTCGATGTTCGGAATTCAGGTCGTGGGTCGGGTGGCACTGGATGTGGGGGCTTCCACCGGTGGGTTTTCCGATTGCCTCTTGCAGGCCGGCGCATCCCGCATCTACGCGGTCGACGTGGGTCACGGCCAACTCGCATGGAAGATCGCCTCGGATCCACGGGTGGTGGCCATGGACCGCACCAACATCCGGACCATGCCACCCGACCGCATTCCCGAGCCGTGCGACATGGCAGTCGTCGACGTGTCTTTCATCTCGCTGCGGCTTGTGTTGCCCCGGCTGTCGACGCTCGTGCGTCCGGGCTCACCGGTCATTGCCCTGTGCAAGCCGCAATTCGAGGTTGGCCGATCGAGGGTTGGCAAGGGGGGCATCGTGCGAGATGAGGCCGCACGACAAAGCGCGCTGGCGTCGGTCAAAGATGCTGCGCGCGCAGTTGGCTTCGCGGTGCTGGCGGACACGCCTTCACCCATCACCGGGGCCGACGGCAACATCGAGTTCCTGTTGCACCTGTCCTCTGGCACCTGACCGTAGCGTTCAGGCGGCCAGCGTTCTTATCGCGTACGCGCGAATGCGATCATTGCGCGTGACCAGGGTCAGTGCATCCGTTGCGGCTTGCGCTATCAGGATTCGGTCGCAGGGGTCACGGTGCAGATGGGGCAGATCGCGAAGCGCGTGAACGTGGCGGAAGTGGACCGGCAACTCCGAAAAACGTAACCGCCGCAGTTGTTCCTCAAGATCGAGTGGCGCGTCCAGTTTTCCGAGGGCCCGCTTGATTTCGCTCTCCCATGCAGTGGCCACGCTGATGAACACGACTTGTTTTGTCAAGAACACGCCTTTTCAGGCGAGCGGCGGCGCGGGTGAGCACGGTGTCGGCCTCGGCGAAGCGACGAAGTACCACCAGCGTGATGCCAATGTTCTTGTCGAAGGCGGTCGGCCCGAACGGGCTATCGGGGTAGC
>CAYSKR010000027.1:0-6462 GCA_964431675.1 uncultured Myxococcales bacterium | reverse complement strand
ACCTCGCCCCTGACTTCATGGCCAAAGAGGCCGAGCTGATGTCGCTGGATCTCGCGCGCGGCGACGGGATCCACCTGGCTGAGGCAAGATCCGCCACCGCGTAGGGATTCCGCAGCACCATATCCGCCGTGGCACGGTGCGACTTGACGTCAGGAGACAGCCCGACCAAAGTAGCTACACGCGGACTGGGAATGCTCGGTCGGCGGGACGCCTCGGGTTCTCCGAGGCGTTTCGTTTTTTAGGGGAATATCTTCAGCCCCCAACCCTGCTCAAGTCCCGTCGGGCTGCGGCGAGACCTGTCGATCATCTCTTTCTTCACGGGATCTGCCGTCCAGGTTATGGTGATGTTGCAGCGTATCGTGTCGCCCGCATGGCATCCTCAAAAAGTGGAAAAGGATCCGCGTCTAGGCAGCGTGGAACTATTTCAGCCTCCCCGGCGGTTAGCCAAGAGGTGTCACCACGACCCACTGTGAAGGTTAGGTACCGAAAGCCACCCATCGCGGAGGCCATCGTTGAATTCCTCTTCGACGAGATCGCTCCAGACCCGGCGGTCGGGGGCCGTTTTTACGAAGCGGCGAAGACCCAATGCGTGCAACGGGATCAGTTTCAAACGCAGCAGGTTGTTTTTCAGTTCGGCCAAGGAGTGGGCACCCTGCCGCCAGCACCGCCCTTGCCGTCCGAGCGTCTTTGGTTGTCTAAGAAACCTGGATTGGCAATGCAGGTTGGTGCTGGGCTTTTGTCTATTCACTTCGTTCGCAACCCGCCGCTCGTCGCCGCCAACCAGGGCTCCTCCTATCCCGGGTTCGAGTGGTTCGTTCCCCACATCAAGGATGGCGTAGCCCGATATCAGGGCCTGGTGAAACCACGAGGCATCAGGCAGGTGTCGATGAGATATATCAATAGAATCGAGGTTCCGCTCATGGCCAACGGCATCTCCGAGAACTGGCTTGAAACCGGTGTGGCGTTGCCCGGTGCCTTTGGAAATTCGATCCGGCAGTTCTCACTCGATCTCGGAATCGATATTGAAAAAATCGATTCAGACTTGCGCTACATCCTCCGAGCTGGACCTGTCAGCGCTACGTCCCTCCCAATCTGGTTAGACTTGCGAGTAACCTCCAAATCGAGACGTGCTCCATCGTTTGATGCCCTTTCGGGCTGGCTCCAGCAAGCTCACCAAGAGGGAATCATCCGGTACTTTGAACAATCGATTACAGATCTCGCTCGCAAACACTTCGGGGTGATTCATGCAACTGCTTGATCCAGATCCGACCAAGCGTGGACTGCCGCGCTTGAAGCGATGCGATGGCGCGGTTCCGGCGAGTGACGCAGTCGAACCAGTTACGACTTTTAACGCACGCGTCGCAGTCTGGCGAATCGTCGGGCAAGAAGCAGGGCTGAGACCACTGGAGGCGGAAGTGGGTGACGTTCTTACGATCACCCCCTGCTCCAAGGTCGTTGGAGGAGTCGTTGCGAGGTTACTCAACACCGGGCTCATCTCCTCTTTCATGGATGTTTCCCTTTCAACTCCAAGTGACGTCGAAGCGACCAACGCCCCAATGCTGACGCCGGTCGAGGCCGCCAAAGCACGATGGCGAGCACGAGCGCTCAAGGAGTCTCAGGCGTTCGCGAACGTGTTATCTGCTGCTGCCGATATCGACGGCCTACCGGCACCGCCCACCAGCGATGATGACGGCATCTGACACCGCTGAGGGTTGGTACAGACCCCCCGACGAGAAGGTTCGGCCAGGTGATATTTTTGCACTGGCCCCGTCATTGCAGGCGCTCAAACCGCCATTGAAAACAGCCGGAAACAGCCAGACAGCCAAGGATGGTCGCGAACTCGTCGAGGTCCTCGGAGACAAGAGACCTCTTTCGAACAAGGTAGCCACCGGACAACAAGACGGAGTGTTTCTCGTCACCGGTCGCGCCACTTTCGGTGTTCTTCTCAGCCGCGGCTGCGAAGTCGACAGTGGCCCCGCGCGACAGCTTGCCGTCATCAGACCCCTGGCCGGGATTCGGGGTGACGGACAACGCACGGCAGAAGAAAACCAAGCGGGAGTCATCGATGGGAACGCCTTTGCGAGCCATTTTCTTCCAGCCGTTCCACCCGAGATGGGCGCCATCTTTCCGGATTCCTACGTCGATTTTCGTTACGTATGCACCTTGACCGCTCCTCTCCTTTCGCATTTCGAGCGCAGGGTTTCGCTCTCCCGCGACGCGCTCGGGCATCTGTACTTCGCGTGGATGAGACACACGACCGGGCACACCTTGCGGCAAGGCCAGTGCCCCAAGTGTAACGAGACAATCCCGGTGTTTGTCGAACACCCCGGAATGCTGGTGCCGCCGGATGATTGGTAGAACGCTCGAAAGATCGCGCGGTACCCAGCCCAGGCAATTCAAGCGGCCTGCGGGTTCGAGTCCCGCCCCTGGTACTGCGAAAACACTCGCTGCGCACCATGCAGCAGACCCTGGGCCATTCAACCGTCCAGGTGACCGAGCGCTACGCCCACCTCGCCCCTGACTTCATGGCCAAAGAGGCCGAGCTGATGTCGCTGGATCTCGCGCGCGGCGACGGGATCCACCTGGCTAAGGCCCGGCCCGCAAGCGCATAGCCGCAGCCCGCTAATTCACCGGCAACAACTCGAAGCCAGGAGACGACGCCGCTATTTATCACTAACCCTTCTTGGGAGGGTGCCGGATGAACTGGCCCGGCAGCATCGTTTTCGGCCGATACGGTGACGCGCGCTGCGCACGAAAGACGCGCCGCAAGACGAACACCCAAAATGCCAACAATAAAGCGGTGATGGTGGCCCAGATCTTCCAGTCCAGACGATGCTGGAGCGCGTAGTCGTACGAGCCGTGGAAGGCGGTTGGAATCGCCAGGCTAAGCGCACGCTCGATCCAGCGCTTGCGGCCATCGTCAAACTTCGCCCGCCCGAGGTAGTAGCCCATCGCACCGCCGAACAGCGCGTGCGCCGGCACGGCGAACAGGGCGCGCTTCCACCCCACGTCGAAACCGAGCTGCGACACGTAGGAGAAGTTTTCGAGCGTCGCGAAACCAAGCGCCACGGCAACGCCGTAGACGAGGCCGTCGAGGTGCTCGTCGAACTCGCGCCAATGCACGATGGCGGCAACGAGGATAACCCACTTGGCGACTTCTTCGATCAGGCCCGACAGGACAAAAGCGTCGAACAGCCGCGCCGGCTCACCACCGGTGCGCAGCCATTCCTGGGAGAACCAGCTCTCGGCGGTCACCGCCATGCCGTGCGCCGCGACCATGGCGTACATGCCGAGCGCGTAGGCCGCGAGCACGAGCAGCAGCGGCTCGCGGTCGAAGCGATCGCGCCAGTAAAAGTAGCCCAGCAGCAGCAGCGCGGGGCCCGCGGCGACCAGGAGGGTGAAAAGCGTGCTCATCGGCCAGCAGCAGGGTATATTCGAGACGGAGGAACATAAAGGGGGCGAAATAGATTCGACGAGGGTTAGCAAAGCCCGTGTCGCGTGCCGAGGCGCCCGAGGCCTCGTATAAAAACGGGCAAAAACATATCTGCGAACGATAACTCGTACGCTCTGGCCGCCTAAACAGCGATAGCTAGACCGCGACCCCGGGAGGTGCCTGTGGACTGGGGAAGCGGGGACACCGCAGGCTGGTGAGCGTGCAACGTCTTCCGGTGCGCTCACGAGAAACAGGGAGGGCTGGTTCCTGGAACGCCCCGCCGGTGGGCTAACCCGGGCGCGAGACAAGAATTGCCGGACACGCACGTAGTGACACAGGCAGAGCGCTTTCGGACCCGGGGGCAGTACCCGGCGCCTCCACACGATAACTACCTAGAATTGCCTTGAAATCAGACAATGAGCCCCTCAGGTTTTGCGTCGCGAAACATCGCGCGGACCGTGGAGTAAACGTTCTTCCTGTCAAGAAACGAAGCTACGGCGCCTGCAACGCCTTGCCGGTGATTTCAGTGTAAAGATTTGCGGCGTTGGGTGAGCCTGGACGGCAGAGTCTGATGACGCGGTTTAGCCACTGCGCCGGTGGAACCGGGTCGCGATGAATTCGGTGGGCAAGAGCTAGGGTCAGGTGTTCGTAGTGCTCGGCAGTCGCAGGCGGACCTGGAAAAAGAAGTTGGCCTTCGAGGTGCGCAAGGACCATCTCGATGCCCGAATCGTCAGGCATCTGCGCCACGAGAAAAGCCAAACGCGAGGCAACCCCGGGCATTGCACTGAACTGGCCGCCGACGAACGCTGCGAAAAGATCGTGCAGGATCACGATGCGCGCGACATCCGGCAGACGCCCGATATTGTCGACGATCGCCTCCTTCTCTTGCGGGCTCAGGTGCGCTGCGTGCATCGCCTTCTCTGCGATTCGCAGGACGCTGGGAGGCGGGTTGGAGCCGCGCTGCGACAGCACCGACCACTTCTCGATCCCCTTCTTCCGGCGTATCGCGAGGTCGTCGGCGAGCAGGTCGGCCACTTCTTCCCACTCCTTGCCGGTCTCCATACCTCGGCCCCGGCCGCTGCGGCGCTCCCAGTCATTGCTGAGAGTCACGACCACCTTGGCGCCATCGTCTGCCTCCACTAGCCTGGGTACGGGAAGGCGCATTTCCAGCATCCTGTCGTGCATGCGACGAGTGCCCTCGCGAGCCAGCCAAACGAGCCCAAGGTACTGTAGTGCTTGGGCCAGGACGTGGTTTCGTGGCGCGCTGAGTGGGACGATGCCTTCCTCGTTGGGCCGGGCGCGTCCCGGGAAGCCTCCCGGGCTCTCGATCTCGATCCGGTCCTCGAACATGCGCACGAAGACAGCGCTTGCGGTCAGAGCGTATGAGCGATGAACGAGGGCGTTGACGACCGCCTCCTCCCAGGCCTCTTCCGGGTACTCGATTTCGCGCACGACACGAGCATCAGAGCCGAGATATTCAAGCTCGCGCACCTGGGTCCGCATGAACTGCCGAAATTCCTCCACGATCTTTGGCACCGGGCCATCGAACCAGCGATCCTTGGTGGCGTTGCGCGCAGCACCGAATTTTTCATCGGTGCCTTCGAAACGCAAAAAGCGCAGGCGCGCGCCTGGAATCCAGGCCGACGGCGTGCGCGCCAGGGCCACGGCACCCGCGAGGGTCAATGACGGACTGGCCCCGGGTTCGACAACCAAGCGCTTGTTGATCAAGGCGTCCGTCAGTGTCAGAGGCATCCGGAGCCCGTTGCGATCGACCACCCCCTTGAGGAATGCGTTCGCTAGATCTGGATCAATCAAATCGTCGGTGAAAGGTCCGACGCTGCGCAGTTCGACTGGCTTTTCGCCGCGCGCGTCTTGCAGGTCCAGCACTTCCTGGGCAGACAACTGCACGACCCGATCACCCATGCGCTTGAAGGCCGAGCCATTGGAAAGGCAGACGACCCGATCTGGACTGGCGGGAACATAAAAAACATAGGAGTTGGTCTTGCCCGCCGTGTACCGATACCGCTCGGTATTCCCAGGATTGCATATCGACCTGATCGCGAAGCTCGCCCGGCAGCGCTTCAGCTTTGGCCTTGCGATCGCTCAACCCAAGGATCTGCCCGTTCTTGTCGACCCCCACCACGACGAGCCCGCCGGGTGCCTGGCCGTTTGCGAACGCGGAAACCTGTTTGGCTAGCGCCTTTGCATCAGCCCACTGTTTTCGTTCGACGAAGGCGCCCTCTACCTCGACGTCCGGCTTTTCCAGCCAGGAGATGTCATCCGACAGATAGAGCGCGCGCGGGTCCACGTCGAACGCAGGTTGGAGCAGCGGGTACGGTGGGTCAAGGCCTGAAGTGATTCAGGCCAGCCAGCACCCGTCACTCGAACGGGCTCCCGACCGCGTCGTCATCGTTTGGCCCGTGTTCCCAACCGCGCCCGAGGATCCAATCGTCGTCGGCCTCGTAGCCCGGAGGCAGGTCAGCCTCCGCATATCCAATCGACCGATAGCCCGCGAGGCGACGGCGGAACATGCGATCGAGTACCGGGACATGCCGATCGACGTAGTCGTAGATGCGGATCTCCCGCTTTCCCGGATGGAGACGCTGAATGCGCCCTGCGTACTGGATCAGTGTTCCCTTCCAGGAGATCGGCATGGCCAGGAAAAGAGTGTCGAGCTTGGGATCGTCGAAGCCCTCCCCGACGTACCGACCCGTCGCCACGATGACACGCGAGCGGGTGCTCGAAAGGGTGGTGTAAAGTTTTCTGGGTCTTCGGCCTGGCGAGTGGGTGATTTCGTCGGATTGCAGATCGGATCGAGCATGCAAGTGAGGACCTTGAGGCGCAGATACTCCTCGTTGCGTAGCCCGTAACTGCGCCGCTGAATGACGCGGATCTTGTTGCTTTACCCCTCGACGAACCCCCAGGCGACTTTGTTCTCCGGCTTGCAGTAGGACGCGATGCCGTCCCAGTGGCGATCGATCATCTTGGCGAACTTCTCGTAGGGCTCCAGGCGTTGCCACTTCAGCGAG
>CAYSKR010000026.1:0-2862 GCA_964431675.1 uncultured Myxococcales bacterium | reverse complement strand
AGCGACAAGACCGTCGCCTGCTGGGGCAGCAACAGCTCCGGCCAGAGCACGCCGCCCGCGGGCACCTTCGCCCAGGTCGGCGCAGGCAACGGCTACACCTGCGCCTTGACCACCTTCGGACAGCAATGGTGCTGGGGCAAGATTGCCCGCCAGCCGCTTTAGGCCCACGGCCAGCCGGATCCAGGACCAAGTCGGCTCGGCATGGGAATCCATTAGTTTTTCTAATGACTAGATCTAAAAATTTAACTTTACAAGCGGCACCAAGAGCATGAGGATTGAAAACAGGTCAGGAAAACACGTAAATTATGGAGCCATCAATGACAACACGTAATGCGGTGATTGCAGGTCTTTTTCTTGGTTTGTTCGGATGCGCCGAGGAGGGTGGAAATAAGGGCACCGGCGGGACGGGCGGCAGCACAAGCACCAGCGGTGCAGGCGGCAGTGCTGGGCGGGGCGGGGCGGGCGGCAGCACGAGCACCGGCGGTGCAGGCGGCACCTCGAACATCGGCGGTGCAGGCGGCACCTCAAGCATCGGCGGTGCGGGCGGTAGTGCCGGGCGGGGCGGTGCAGGCGGCACCTCGAGCACCGGCGGGACGGGCGGCAGCTCGAGTACCGGCGGGACGGGCGGCACCTCATGGGCCATGTGCCAAGACCCCATGGCCGGTGTCAGCGTCAGTGCCTTTTGCAACCGCTACGGGTCGACGTGCGGCTTCGGCGGTAGCGCCAAGTTCGCCAGTGCGCAGGACTGCATGGCAAAGTACGACACTGTCTATACGGCGGTCCAGAAAGGCTGTGCGGCGTATCACCTGTGCCTGGCCGACAGCATGACATCCATCCACTGTGGGCATGCGGTGGTAGGCAGCGGTGGACGTTCCTCGACCTGTCCGTAGGTCGCCTGCCAAGACGGCCCTCCAATGGCAAGACCGGCGAGCGCTCTTGGACTGGCCGGTCTGCTTTGTGTGCTGTCTGCGGCGGGGTGTCGTCTGCCGTTCGACAGCGTGGATGGTCCAGATCTACCGGTGGGCGCGAGCGTGGAACCGGCCACGGTCCCGCGCCGGCAGGGTCCGATGGGTTGCGTGGAGTTGCTGAACGCCCGCGTCGACCTCCTGGTCAAGGCTGCGGAGGCATGTTTTCGGTCGGCGGCGGCCAAGCACACCGGCAGCAGCAAACCGGGCAGCGATCCATGCGACAAGTGGAACGACCTGCTCAGGAGCGAGAACGCCGAGCTCCAGGCGCTGTCTACCACGGCCGAGATGCCGGTCGTTCGATGCCATGCGCGGATCAAGGAGTTCGTGGAAAACGCGCATCAGCATCTGGTCCAAGGCCACCATCTGGGCATGAAGGTCTCGGACGCCGAGTACTTCGCGGCCAACAAAGCGCTGACCGCCGTTCCGGAGGTGTTCAGATCCAAGGAGTTTCTGACCTTGGTTAGTGACGTTCGTCGGCTGGACGAGGCGAAGGAGTATCTGCGGACCGTGAACCGCGGGATGCCGGCGGATCGACAGATGATCTTCCTTTCATTTCGTTCGCGGCACCTGGGGACGCCAGACGCGCCCAGCGCCATGGGACGCCTGCTGGTCATCGTTCCTGGAAACCCCGAGCGATGGGTGCAGTTCGGATGGGGAGAGCTCGGTCAGATGGTACGCAACATCTCGGTCGTTGCGGTGCGTCGATCTGGCGACGGATCGGCGGCGCGCACCAACGTGTACTTTCAAGACCACTACCGAACGTTTCAGGACGATGGATCCATCACCATCCAGTCCCGCCACGAACTTGGCCTGCAGCCCGATCCGTGCGTGAACTGCCATAAGGGCGGCGTTCTGCCCATCTTCCCCGAATCGGGCAGCGTGTCAGCCAGCGAGCTGCCGATCCTGGAAGCCACCAACCAGCGTGTCCAGGCGACAATGCCGAGCGCTTTTGGCGGCTACTGGAATACGGTGGGCCCCGGCCTCGGTGCCACCGACGAGTTGCGGCAGATGGCGCACAGCGAAGGATTTTTTCGGCGCTGTGTCCCCGCCGCGCTCGCGCCCCGCATCAGCGAAGTTGCGCCGAAGCTGCGCGCGGCCATGCGCTGCGCTACCTGTCATCGCGAACACCAGGCCGGTTCGCTCAACTATCCCTTCGACGAAAAGCTAACCCGTTCTTTTGTTCTGGGCGGACGCATGCCCCCTGGGGCCGACCTCGATCCTATCGAACGGCAGGCCCTGTACGACTGCCTCATCACCGATTTCTTCGCTAGCGAAACAGCGGGCGTCTTGAAAGCATGGCTGACGTTTCTTGCAGACGAAGCGCCCGGCGTCCCTTGAAACAGACGCGCGAACGCCGCACCACCGACTTACCCAACCGTGCGATGGCGCACCATTCGTGCTAAAAGTACACTCATGGCCCAAGACTCCACTGTGAGCAGGGAAGAGGTTTCGGGACTGGTCGAATTGGAAGCGATGGCCGCATCAAGCGTTGATCACGCGCCGCGAATCACCGGGCAGATTCCGCTGCCCGACGCCGATGCTTCGCGCTCGCGACAGACGTTGCGCGCCTCGGCCGTCCAAGCCTCCGCACCGACGTCGACGCCTCGGGTTGCATCCCGTCCCTCTCACCGTGCCGCAATCATCACGGGCGTCGGTGTGGCGATCGCGTTCGCCGGCGGCATCGCCGCCACCCGTTTCCTGGCCGGACCATCAGCATCGCCGCCAGTGAATTCGCCGCCGATCAGCGCGCCGATCGCAGTCGCCCCCGCCGCGCCACAACCGGTTCCGCCAGTTGCACAACCGCAGCCCGCGCCTGCGGTGCCCGCGGTGCCCGCGCCTGCGCCTGCAGCACCCGCGCCCGCGGCGCCCGCGCCTGCGGTGCCCGCGGTGCCCG
>CAYSKR010000025.1:0-14795 GCA_964431675.1 uncultured Myxococcales bacterium | reverse complement strand
GATCGCCACGACGATCATGAGTTCCACCAGGGTAAAGCCTGAACTTTTCTTGTGCCCCTTGATCAACATGTGTTTCTCCTTGTTTGAGTTCTGCAAGGGCACCGCGCCCCATCGACGAATGCCTGTAATGCACCCCGCGTGCCAAGCATTTCACCGGTCTGGTCTGAGGGTTCATCGCCCCCGGGCGGGCTCCCATTGCCAGTCCTTGTCAGTCCTTGCCAGCCATTGTCACCCGTTGACAATATTTGTCACACCAAGGGCGAAATGAAAGCCGATCAAGCGCCTGGACCAATGGTCAGGCGACCCCAAAACGCAAAGAAACCCGGCGGTCAATGACCACCGGGTTTCTTTATACTGCCCGCGCAGCTATTCCAGCTCGTTGACGACGAACGGCTGGACGCTACCCGTCACGTCGCCCGTGACCGGACTGATGAGGCCCGTCCGGCTGAAACTGGCCACCGTGCTGTCGCAGTCCAGATCGCCGCGCGCCAGCGCCGTGAACGCGGACGACGTTCCCGTGCCGGCTCCAGAGTAGCTCGACATGTAGTTGTGCGGGTCGGGCATCGAGAAGTTGAGCGCCAGCCACACCAGGTCCGTATTCCAAAGCGTCGCGTTGGCGAGACAGCGGCTACCTACCAGACACCCGCACTCCGTGGCGGATTCCGTGGCCCCAGTAGCACTGGGGAACTGCCGCGCCAACGCAACGCCCGCGGTGGTCATGTGATCGGACTCGAAGTAGGTGATCGAACCCACCCACATCTTGTTGAGGCTCTGCGTTGCCTCGCTCGTCCTGGCCTTCTTGACGTAGCGCGTGAAGGCGGGAATGGCGACAGCCGCCAAGATGCCGATGATCGCCACGACGATCATGAGTTCCACCAGGGTAAAGCCTGAACTTTTCTTGTGCCCCTTGATCAACATGTGTTTCTCCTTGTTTGAGTTCTGCAAGGGCACCGCGCCCCATCGACGAAGGCCTGTAATGCACCCCGCGTGCCAAGCATTTCACCGGTCTGGTCTGAGGGTTCATCGCCCCGGGCGGGCTCCCATTGCCAGCCCTTGCCAGCCATTGTCAGTCCCTTGCCAGCCATTGTCACTCGTTGACAAGATTTGTCACACCAAGGGCGTCAACGGCACCAGGATTGGTTTTTCAGGCGGATCCCGTCGACGGCGGGCCCCAAACAACGCCAATCCGAACAGCATGCTGGTTGCTCCAATCGAAATAACGGCACCCGTCACGAGCCTGGGAGGATGGTAGGTAAGCACGATGATGTGCTCACCGGGCTCCACGGCGACGCCACGCATCAGCGTGTTCGCCCTGAAGATGGGCACCGACCGCCCATTTACCTCGGCTTGCCAGCCGATATCATATTGCTCCAGGAAGACGGCGACGGCCGAACGGTCTGCTTTGCAGCGGGCCTGGACGCGCGCGTTGAAAAAGCGCTCGACTTTGCAGGCGCCGGCCGGCCCGGCGGGCGCGTCGAGCGGCCGCGCGATCCCATCGGGCTCGAGGAAAACCAATCCGCCCGACCAAACCTCGGGCGCAAAGATGCGCCTTGAACGCAGCACCTCATCTTCACGAACCACTTCTGCTCGCCCCGCCAGGTACACGCGCGGCAAGACGCCGGGAACCCGATAAAGACGAGCTCCAGGCAAGGGATCCATCATGACTTCCATCCCGCCGCGCGTGTCCTTGGCCCGGGGATCGTCGACCGGCAACACTGCGTATCGAATACCAAGTAAGTGCAGAACCGCCTGCCCCACATCCGCCCCATGCGCCCACAAGATGGACAGTGCACTTGGAATGGCGGCATCGTAGCCGGGGACACCCGCAAGCCCGAAAGCCGCAGCGGTGTTTTCCACCAGCGTACGACTCGACCGCCATTCGCCCGAATGGTTGGAGTGTGCCTGCACCCACTTGGCCGTGGTCTGCTCAACCTTGCCGGCACGATAGACGCGCGGCCGCTGGACACGCACGCCAAAGTCTTTCATGACTGCCATGGCCGCAGGGGGAGGATCGATTGCGAGTTCGGGAGACCCAAAGCCTTGCAGCGGCCACGCCGCTGCTGCCAGATCGACCGCCACGGTGAGCGTGATGAGCGCCGCTGCTGCGCCGGGGCGACTGCCCGCCAATAACTGCGCCATCAACACAATCAGCACGCCGAGCGCGCCCAGCAGGCCACCCTGGCTGATGTAGGGTGCCACGCTCTTCGGGAACACCAGTCCCGCCGTCAGAGCCATCAGACCAAGCAAGACCGCGAAACCCAGGGTTCGGCGCCAGAGCGACTTCTTTTCGTCGAGCACCCGCGTGACGCCGAGGCCGGCCAGCAGGGAAATCAGCGCGACCACGAGCACCAAGTATTTTTCCGGATAGCGCATGTAGGCCAGCGGGGGAACCAAGGTGCGCAACCAATGATGGACCGGGGTGTGCTTGCCGGCGCAAATCAGCAGGGCCAGCACAAGCAGGCCCGCCAGGTGCCAGACGACGCGGCGGGTGCGACCCAGCGCCAACCAGGCCAGCGCGACAACTGATGCGCCAAGGTAAGCGCTGTATGAAAGCGGCAGATCATTGAACTGCGGCTCGCCGACGATGCGGCCGGCCGGGTATTCCTCGTAGGCGTAGCCCATGGATCCCGGTGCGACAAATTCAATCAGGCGGAGCGGATGGAAGGACCAGGTTTCAGCAACCTCGCGCGAAAGTGGTACTGATCGGTCGGTCGTGGCGGCGATGGCCCGGGCTGGAAGAACGACGGCCGCGCCAACCATGGCGGCGAGCGCAACCGCAGCCACGGCGGGGATTGCCCAACGCAAGTTGGGGCGCGCGAATTGCGGATCCCGCCGCCGTTCCGCCAGGACGTAAACGACGGTCATGGCGGCCGCGAAACCCAGGCCGATGATGGCGATGAACACCTCGCCAAGCAGAATCGCCATGGCGGGCGGCGCGGCGGCTTTTGCAATCGCCAGCGGTACCCGGTCGCGATCCGCGCGGGCGTCGCCGAGGGATCGAGCGAGGGCAATAAATCCAACCGCGATCCACGGCACCCAGGCCCCGGCGAGCACCAGCAGCCCCGCGGTCCACATGGCCGTCGTGTGGCCGGACAGTCCCCACGCGATGCCAGCGACGATTCCGCCGGTTGCAGAGGCACCGAATCGCCGGGCCAACAGCAGCATGCCGAGGCTGCCCCACAGGACGTGGCCGAAGCTCTGCCAGGTCAACATCTGCACCACCCGGGCCTCGCTGACCAGAAGGAAGAGCCAGTTGGGTGGGTAAAACAGCCCATACAGCGGGTTCGCCAACGTCGAGAAGCCAAGACCTTGATCCGGGTTCCAGCTCGGAAATTCACCCCGCAGCAGCGAGGCGCGAAAAAACCAGCGCGCGGGATAGTTCCAGTGGGCCATGTCGCGGAAAAACATCACCATGCCGGTGAACATGGGCAGGTACGCGACCGACAGCACGGCGGTCACGGCCGCGGCTGGCAACATGCGCGCAGCGAGCGCTCCCGGACCTGTTTTCATCTCCAGGCGGCTATCTACCTCGGAGCGCGTACCGAATCACAGCCCATCGTTGAACGCGCGCAGGGACGGCGAGATGCTGGTCAAGCCCATGACCGTCACCGCCGCGAGATTCGCGGCCTGGCCACCGCTGAGGTTGCACGCCGCAAGGCCATAATACCAGGGGGCGGTGAGCGCAGTGGCACCGAGCATCGACAGGCCGTAACCGCCTGGGGCCGTGGTGCCCGAGACGCCGACGTTGGCGAGGTAGGTGCAGTACAGTTCCTGTGCCTTCGGGCGCAAGCCGACGTTCTGCCAGCCGACGGGCCACGAGGTCGCGGCCGGGAGAGTGAAGGACTGCCGCGACGATTCGAACGCGGCCGCGGTAGGATCCTGCGGGTAAAATGCGGTGACGGCTTCGTCCTGCGTTGCTCCGGACGCACGCAGCGACGTGTACGTCCCGAATTCCATGTAATACGTCTGCTCCTTGGCGGCGATCTCGGCCAGCATACCGATGGCTTCGCCGGCGCGCGCGCGGGCGATGTATTTGCGAAAGCCGACCAGCGCAATCGCAGCCAATATGCTGAGCAACACGACGACTATCATCATCTCGGTCAACGTGAAGCCCTTGTCGCCGCAGGATGGCCCTCTGCACATGACTTCATTTTCCTACAAAGCCACCGCATTGCCAGTCAATTCTGAAGAGCTGTCCATTTATTGGTGGACGGATCTTCAGATGTCCTGTCCTCAGATGTCCTGTCTTCATATGTCCTGGCGCAGGCGTGCGACCACCTCGACGTGGAACGTTTGCGGCATGAGATCCAGAGCGGTTGCTCCATCGAGCCGCCACCCGGATTGAGCCAGCAGCCGAACATCCCGCCGGAGCGTCTGTGGATCGCACGACACGTAGACGATGCGGTGCCGCGCGCGCCCCACCACCGCGAGGGCCGCCGCATCCAGCCCCTGACGCGGAGGATCGCACAGGACCAGATCAAGCGATGCCAAAGCTGATGCTGCCGCTTCGACGCTTTGCATCCAGATCGCCCCGGCAACGTTGGCGCGGCCATGTTCTCGCGCCCGGGCGTCCCCATCGTGCGCCGACACGCTGCGTGCCCGCGCGACGAGATGGCGGGTGAAGTTTCCCGCGCCCGCGAAAAGTTCAAGCACGTTGCCTGGATCGTCGCCGACTGCAGCCATGACCGCCGCAACCAGCGCCTCGTTCGCCGCACTTCCGACTTGAGAAAATCCGCCCGGGCCGATGGCGAGCGACGGCCCCTCGCCTTCCGCCACATCGATCGTCAGCTCGGGTTCGGACGCGCTTCCGAACGACACCGCCTGCCCTCCCGCGCTCGCGAGCACCTTGCCATGTCGCCCCGCCTGCGCGACGATTTGCGTCCCCTCGGGGTGCCGCCGCGCCAGGACGCGCAGGTCCAGCCACACGTCGGCCAGCGCCGGCGAGACCAGCGGACACGCAGTCACGTCAACGACGTCGTGCGAGCGCCGCCCGCGAAACCCGACCGGCCGATCAGCACGCGCATTGGCCGCGGTTCCGACGGCCAGGCGCACCCGATCGCGATAGCCAAACGCGGGACCCACCGCCACGATGTCCACCGGTATTCCGAGCGCGCGTTCCACAATGGCCTTTTTTGCGCTGAGCTGGGCCCCGCGGGTGACGTGCTGCCACTGGCAGCCGCCGCAGGTTCCAAACAGCGGACACAAGGGCGGCACCCGGTCGGTTGACGGTTTCACAACGTCGATCAGTTCAGCCCAGGCTGTGCGCGCGTTCTGGCGCACGACCCGCGCCCGCACGAACTCTCCCGGTGCCGCCAGCGGCACGAAGACGACGCGGCCATCCTCCTTTCCACCACGTTGCCGTCCAACCGCATCGCCGCCGGGTGCCAGCGACGATACGTCCACGTCGACCAGCTCTCCCGCGGCCATCACTCGGCGATTGTATGTCGATGTGGTTTCAACTCGTACCTTGATTGAGCCGAGATATCTCTGGGGGGCGAAAAGCCGCAGATTGACGAAAGCGGTGGTTACAAAAACGTCCGCTGTGAGTTAGATCTAGTAGGGACCAATTCCGCACCGGGGGCAACTGATTCGGAGGAAATGCACATGCCAGTGACATTCACCGTCGGGCAGAAAGCAATCTATCCATCGCGAGGAATCGCGGAGATCGCTTCACTCCAGCAAAAGGAAATTCACGGCCGGCTGCAGATGTTCTACGTGCTGCGCTTGGTGGAGACCGATCTCAAAATTCTGGTGCCGGTCGACAAAGTTGATCAGGTGGGCCTGCGCCCGGTGGCGGACTCGGCCGAGATCGACGAGGTCATGCAGATCCTCCGGGAAAAACCGGCGCGCATCGACCGCCACACCTGGAATCGGCGGTACCGTGGTTTCATCGAGAAGATAAAATCCGGCTCGCTGTTCGAGGTGGCTGAAGTATTCCGCGACCTGCAGCGGCTGCGCGCGACCAAGACGCTTTCGTTCGGCGAGCGACGCATGCTGGACACGGCCCGCGACCTGGTCGTGCAGGAAATCTGCGCCGCCCGCACCGCGAACGAGCGCACCGTCGAAGCAGAGCTGATACACGCCATGGCCGAGGGCAACAGCTAGGCCTTGCCCCGGCCGGGCGCTGCGAATAAGAACGCGCAGTCCTTGCTTGAGACCCGCACGCAGCAGTGATACCCTCGGGTCGGTCTTTCACGCAGGCAGCGTGTAGGGGTTTTATGCAGGTCCATCTGGCAAAGTCGGACATCACCGAAATGGCGGTGGACGCTATCGTTAACCCATCGAATTCGCTTGGTATTATGGGTGGAGGCGTGGCGGGGGCGCTGTCGCGCAAGGGTGGCCCGGCGATTCAGAAGGAAGCCATGTCGCTGGCACCGATCGCGGTCGGTGCGGCGGTCATCACCAACGCCGGCACCCTCTGGGCCAAGCACATCATCCACGCACCGACGATGGAAGAGCCGGGCACCAAGGTCAGCATTGAAAATGTGCGCCGGGCGACGCGCGCGGCCTTGATCGCCGCCGCGCATCACGCATTCGACGTGATTGCCCTGCCCGGCATGGGCACGGGGCTCGGCGGAGCGGATCTTGGTGACGCCGCGCGAGCGATCGTGGATGAGTTGCGTGCCCACCGCAGACCGAAACCAGCGACGATCTACCTGGTCGATCTGAACGAGCAAATGCTGGCGTACCTCGACGAGTCGATGCGGCTCGCTTCCGGGTAAGGCCCGCTGGCACCGAGACCGAGGCATCATTGAAGATTCTGGTTCCCGTCAAGCGCGTCCCCAACCCGGAGCAGAAGCTGAAGTTTGTCGGTGGTGGCCTCGACCTGTCGGCGGCCACATGGCAGGTCAACCCCTTCGATGAGTACGCGGTCGAGACCGCGCTGCGGCTGACCGAAAAAGGCAAGGGAGGCGAGCGCTCGGGCGAAGTCGTGCTGGTCGCCGTCGGCCCGAAGGAAGTATCGACGGCGCTGCGCGGTCTGCTCGCCATGGGTGCCGACCGAGCCGTTATCGTCGAGGGGCAGGACACTGAGCTCGATGCGGATCTCGTCGCGCGAACATTGCAAGCCGTGATCGCCACCGAAAAGCCCGATCTGGTCGTCATGGGCAAGCAGGCGGTGGATGGTGACTCGAACCAGGTGGGGCAATTGCTGGCCGGTTACATGGGCTGGCCGCAGGCGACGTTCCTGGCCACCATCCGCGTGGCGGCCGATGGCAAGACCGCCACGGTCACGCGCGAAGTGGACGCGGGCGTCGAAGAGAAGCGCGTGTACTTGCCCGCCGTCCTGACGGTGGATTTACGCATCATCGGCAAGCAGGCCGTGCGCCATGAAGGACTCGCGGGCCCGGATGCCGAATGGGAGGACAGCCCGCGCTACGCGGCGCTCAAGGGCATCATGGCGGCCAAGAAAAAGGAGATCAAAGAGACGACCCGCGCGGCGCTCGGTGTGTCAGGAACCGCGCTCGTGGTCACCAGGGGATTCACCGCGCCGGCCGCTCGAAAAGCGGGCGTCAAGGTCGCGAGCGTCCAAGAGCTGGTTGCCAAACTGCGCGGCGAAGCGAAGGTGATTTGATGGCCGGCGTGCTGGTCTTCCTCGAAACCGCAGGCGATACTTTGCGATCGGCTTCTCTGCCGGCCGTGTCCGCGGCGCGCGAGTTGGCCGTCCACCACGGCGGCGGCGTTACCGCGATCATCATCGGATCGGGCGTTGCGGATGCGGCGCAGCAGGCCGCGCTTCTGGTCGACCAGGTGCTGGTTTGCGACCACGCTGCGCTCGCCGCACCGCTCGCCGAGACTTACGCGCCCATTCTGGCGACGGCCGTCAAGGATCTGGGCGCTCTGGCCCTGGTTGCCACGGCGAGTTCAACCGGCAAGGACGTGTTGCCACGCGCGGCAGCACTGCTCGGTGCCGGCATGGCGAGCGACGCCATGAAGATCCTCGGGCCACGACAGTTCCGGCGGCCCACCTACGCCGGCAACGCGCTGTGCGACGTCGAGGTGACGACGCCGGTGGTGGTCGTCAGCATCCGGCAGACCGAGTTTTCCGCCGCCACGCCAACCGCCTCGCCCGGCGTGGTGCAAGTGCGCGCCACGGGCAACATCGACCCGCTTGGCGCCGAATTCGTCGGCCTGCACGCCAGCAAAAGCACGCGGCCAGATCTTGCGGAAGCCCGCGTGGTGGTGTCGGGTGGCCGCGGCATGCGGGCCGGTGAAAACTTCAAGCTTCTCGAGGAGCTGACCGACTTGCTCGGTGGCGCGCTCGGGGCAAGCCGGGCGGCGTGCGACGCGGGCATGGTGCCGAACGACCTGCAAGTGGGGCAGACGGGCAAGGTCGTCGCGCCGCAACTGTACGTCGCCGTGGCGATCTCCGGGGCGATTCAGCATCTGGCCGGCATGAAGGGTTCGAGGGTTGTCGTCGCGATCAACAAGGATGCCGAAGCGCCGATCTTCGGCGTGGCGGACTACGGCCTGGTGACCACCTGGGAGCAGGCGATCCCGGCCTTGATCGCGGAAATCAAGCAGCTACCGCCGCGGTAGACCGGTCCGAACCGTTGGGTCTTGGCACCGCCAAGATGCCGCCCGGCGCGCGCGAGTCGCCGGGGGCTGGCGCATGATGCCCGCGTCAGGTTGCCCGCCTTCCCCCGCGGGTCGGAAGAAGAAGAGCGGCGTGACGGATGACCTCGGCTGCCTTGGCGACCGTCGTGGGTTCGGGCAAGAGTGACACGACGGCCGCCGATTCGAACGGCAGATCGTAGAAGTAACCGGGCTGCACGAGGACTCCGTCCTGGTCGAGCAGACGGCAGGCCCAGCCTTCGTCGTCGAGCAGCGACGGCAAGCGCAGGATCGCAGCCCAGCCGCCTTCGGCCCCCAGCAAGGTCACGGGCGAGCCGCGCAGCGACAGGGAGAGCTGGCGTCGGTTGGTGACGACGCGCCCGGTGATGGCGGCGCGAATGCCGTGGCCTGCGGCAAGCAGTGACGGCAGTGCAAGCTGGACTGGCGTGCCGATCGACAGGTAGGTGTCGGCGACCAATTCGAGCCGTTCCATGGCTTGCGCGACCAGGGCGGATGGCCCGAGGGTGACGATCCAGCCGAGCTTCATCTGCGGCAGTCCGCAACTTTTTGACAGACCCCCGAGCGCAAACGTCAGGGCGGCAGATGGCCGTGCAGCGACGGTTGCGGTGGCCTGCGGCGAGTCGGTCACGTAGTCGGAGAACACCTCATCGACGATGAGGGCAATCCCGTGCCGCGCGGCGAACACCGCCAGGCGCTTGTGCTCGGCGACGGTGAGCACGGAACCGGTCGGGTTGTTGGGACTGACGGCAACCACGGCGCATGCGCCTGCGGGATCAAGCGTGGAGAAATCGACGTCCCAGCGGCCGGAGGCGGGGTTGGTGCAACGGAGCGCGTAAGGCCGCGGCACCAAGCCTTCGAGACGGACGAGATGGTCGAACAGAGGATAGCTGGGCTCGGGGACGAGAACCGCATCGCCGGGATTGCCGAGCACCTTGCACAGCATGCTGTACGATTCGCTGGAGCTGGACGACAGCGCGACGGTCGCCGGATCGATCTGGGCACCGTGCCGCAGGTATTCGGCGGCAACGGCGCGACGCGCGGCTGCGTGTCCCAGTGGCGCAGGCTCGTATCTCGCAGCTCTGGCATCGGCGAGAGCCGCGGTGATCTCGGCTTCCGGGTAAGGCAAGGCGACCGCCGTGGGGTTGGTGACGGTCAGATCGAGGATGTCGCCGCCGCGCCGCCGAACTTCGCCTTCGAGGTGCGAAAGCGCGTTCTGTTCGCTCGCCCAGGGCAGGCGATCCGAGAATCGCGCCGTCACAGCAGGCCGATGTCCCCGTCGCGCACCCAGCCTTCAAGACCGTTGGGGAGGCGAATGCGCACCCATCCCTGATCGTGTTGTTGCACGCGCACCTTGAGGCCCGCGTGCAAGTCGAAGGTGGTTCGGTAATTGGAATCGGCGCCTTCTTTCACCGCCAGCGCGTCCGGCAGCACGATGCCGAATGGAATGCGATCGAGCGCCAGCCGCCCCAGCAGCAGAAGGCCGGTCAGCGCGGCACCGACCGCCAGGATGGCCGCGCCGGCACCCAGGGCGGGCCGGGATTCATCGTCCGCGCGTCGCCGCAGGAAGACCATCACAAAACACCCCAGGTACAGCGCGAGAAAAAGCACGGTCTCGGTCGACGCCAGCGCGAACGTCACGACGCGGATCCAGGTTGGCTCGCGTTCGGCGCCCTCGATCTTGTCGCGCGTGCGCCGCTCCGCCACCTTGCGCGCCTGCGCCAGATTGAAACGCACGTCGTCGTCGGCGGGATCAAGCGCGGCCGCTCGTTCGAAGGCCCAGATCGCCCGGCCAAGTTTGCCCTGACGAAAGTACGCGACGCCCAGGTTGTACGCGAGATCGGCGGACACCACCCCCTGTTGGTCGAGCTGTTCGTAGGCGGTGGCCGCTGCGGCGTGGTCGCCGCGAAAGTACGCCTCGTGGCCGCGCTTCCAGGCGTCGTCCAAAACGTCGGCGCGCGCGGCGGCGGGCGCGACAAACGGCGCGAGCGCCATGAGTCCAAGGGCGACGAGGCGTCGCTTCATGGCAACGTCACCTCCTGCGTCCGGGCCAGACCGGAACGCTCGATCTGAAAGATGATCTCCTCCGCCTCTTGCAGCATCTCGCGCATGGCGCGGGCGTCCATCTCACCCGGTGCGAAACGTGCCCGGTCGCATTCATCAAGTTCCCGCAACGTTCGACCGGCGAGCGCGGAGGCCAGGCCCTGCGCGATCAGCAGCGCGCGCAACTCGTCGCGTGAAAAACCCGTGACCGGCTGCCCCAGCCGCCCCGCCAGCAACTCGTGCAAGACCCGTTCGATCTCCATCGTGAAGAGTCCCGGTTTTCCGGCATCCAGGTGGGCTTCGGCAGCCCCGAGGCGTTTGCGCATCATGCGCTTGAGCTTGCGGCGACGCGCGCGCTCGGTGTCGCGGCCGAGGCGTTGTCGCACGCGGCCGACCAGCATCATGAAACCCAGCGCCACGGGCGGTGCCGCCACGGTCGTGACGAAGGCGCGGGTGCGATAGAAGGTTGTGCCGTGCGAGCGGCGCAGCGACGTTTGCGCGCGCAGGGGACGAATTTCAACCGGCAACACGTTTTCGACCGGGGTGGAACCTGCCGTCACGGCTCCCTTGGCGCTCGCCGTGGCCAATGCGGGACCGGCTTCGCCAACGACTTCAATGCGCAGAGGAACGCTCTTGCTGACGGCGTACTCCTTTTCGCTCGGATCGAAATGCGGCAGCTCGAAAGCGGGGACGATGACGACGCCCGGACGCTCGGGCAACAGCAAGTACTCGACCGTCTTTCTGCCGCCGATGACGTCATCCGCCCCGGGAATCAACTCCACTCCCACCTTGGGCTCGTAGTGCTTCCAGCCTGCAAGTGCCTCGAGTTTGGGCGGCGTTACCTGGCGCAGATTGCCCCTGCCACTGACGACCAGGGTGAGCGTCACCGCTTCGCCCACCGCGACGCGATCTCGGTCCAGCCGCGCCTCGACGGTGAATTTCCCCACGCTGGCGGAATTGAAGCCGACCGGCTGACCAGCGGTGGGCAACGACACGACTTCGATCTGCACCGGTGCCGCGGTCAAATGCTGCGAGCGAACGGACGAGCCGAAAAAATCTACCTGAGCGACCTCGGCCTCGAACGACGTCACCGACAGCTTGCCAGGCGCAAGTGGGAAGAGGGCTTTCTTGAGCAACGGTGCCACCAGGTAGCCGCGACCGTTGACCGTCTCCTGCGTGAGCGACAGGCCCCGCGGCGTCGTGGCCACGGGCAGATCCTCGGACCAAAACCCGTCGGTGCGTGGTTCGACCAGTGCCTGGTACCTGTCTTGCCGCTCGGTCAGATAGAGAAACCACTGCACAATCACCTGTTCGCCGACGAACACCTTGGGCTTGTCCACGACGGCGCGAATGAAGTTGGCGGCCGCATCGGCTGGCGGGTCGGGGGTGGGTTGCAAGGAGCGATGGCCGAGCGCCGGGTTCGCCGGGGCCGGGGCGGCCGCGCCACGGTCGCCAACCGTCATCGTCACCGGGCTCGTCTTGACCTCGCCGGTCGGCAGGCGAACGCGCGCAGGTCCGATGGTAGCCGTGCCCGGGGCCAGCGGCTGCAACTCATAGCGCCAGGAATACACGGTGCGCATGAAGCTGCCGCCGCCGCCCATCTGGATCTGCGTCGACTGGCTCGGATGCTCGCCCAGGACGCGAAACGCCTTGAAATCCGGCGGGCGGAAGTTCGCCGCTTCACCGCCTTCGAGCGACAGGGTGATTTCGTAGAGAAAGGCCTCGCCCAGGGCAACGCGGCTTCGGTCGCTGCGCGCCACGAAGGTGCTGTCGGCGAAGGCCGGGTTCGCAACGACGAGCGACGCCAGGGTGCCGACCAGAAGTGTTCGCAGGTGGGGCTTCGTCGACATCACTACCAATCCTTGGTCGGCGCGGCGCGCCTGACCGCCCGCAGGCGTGCCCGCTCTTGTTCGAGGCTTCTGGGGCTCTTTTCGAGGCTGTCGAGCACGGCGTCGATGTCTTTCGAGTCGGCAGGCGGTGGCTGCTGCTGCTCTTGCTGCTTCTGTGGTTCGGGCGGCTTGGGTTGCTCGGGCTGCTTTTTTTCGTCTTGCTTGTCTTGCTGCTTGTCCGGTTTTTTCTGTTTGTCGTCCTGTTTCTTGTCGTCTTTTTTGTCTTTGTCCTGGTTTTCGTCCTTTTTCTTCTTTTCGTCCTCTTGCTTTTTTTTCTGCAGCGCCAGCTCCAGGTTCCACTTCGCCCTCGGGTCCGCCGGATCGATGGTCAAGGCTCGCCGGAAGGACTCGGCCGCTTCCGCGAACTTGTCGGCCTTGAAAAAACTGTTGCCCAGGTTGTAAAAGGCCACCGCCTTGAGGGCGGGCTCGTTGCCTTCGGTGGCGCGCAGGAATTCCTCGGCTGCCTCCGGGTAGCGCGACAAGGCAAACAGGGCTGTGCCGCGATCGAAATGCGCCGCAGGATTGGCGGGATGTTGCTTGAGGGCCGCCTCGTAGCACTTGAGCGCGTCCTCCGGCTTGCCCGCTTTGAGCGCAGCGTTCCCGTCTTCGACGGCCCGGTTGGCCGACTGCAGCCAGGCCGCGCCCATGAGGAACGGCAGCGCCGCGGCGAAGATGCGCGCGTCGGGCCTCAAGCGCTGGTCCTTCGGCGGCGATCGGTCGCGCAGGCCTCGCCCACGAGCAGCAAGAACACCGGCAGGATCAAGAGCTCGTAGACCTCGTCGTATTGGGTGACGAGCCGCGCCTCGTTTTCAGTCCGCTTGAGCTGGGCCAGGGCGGCCTCGATGGCTTCCACGCCGAAGCGTTTGGCGTCGGCGCGCAGATATTCTCCGCCGGTCTTCGCCGCGATCTGGCTCAACATGTCTTCGGCCAGTCGGCTGGTCACGTACTTGCCGTCCTTGTCCTTGATGTATCCGGTGACCTGACCTTCCTCGTTGACCTCGGGGATGAGCTCGCCCGATCGCGATCCGATGCCGACGGTGAACACCTTGACGCCGAGTTTCCCGGCCTCGTCGGCGATCACCAGGGGCTCGCTCTCGGTGTCCTCACCGTCGGTCAGCAACAGGATGACCTGGGCGCGCGTCTGGCCACCTTTGGCGCGCAGGCGCACCAGTTGATCGAGGGCGGTCTTCATGGCGCGTCCGATGGCGGTTCCGCCCACCGGCATGTCAGACGGCGACAGATCGCGCCAGAACAGCTTGACCGCTGCGTAGTCCGTGGTGGGTGGATAGGAAAGCGTCTCGCCGGCAAAGGCGACCAGGCCAATGCGATCTCCCGACAGATGATCCATGAGGCTTTCAAGCTCGCGCTTGGCGCGCTCGAGGCGGGACGGATACACGTCCCGCGCGAGCATGGACTTCGAAAAATCCAGGACGACAACCAGATCGAGGCCGCGTTGCTTTTCCAGTTTGGCTCGGCCCCCTGCCTGCGGTCGCGCCAGCGCCAGTGCCAGCAGCGCGACGGCGATGGTTACCCACACCGCGCGCGCCACCTTTCGCGTCACGGAAACCGTGGCCGTCATGCGCGCGATCAGCGCGACGCCGCCCAGGCGCTGCAGCAGGTGGCGTCGGCGTGAGAAGGCCAGCACCTGCCCAAGCACCACCGCAGGCACGACCAGCAACAGCCAGAGCAACTGTGGATGCGCAAACCTCATGGCAACCTCCGCAGGCGCGTCAGGCGCAACAGGATCTCGAGCAGCAGGATCCCGAGCGCCGGCAGCAGGAACTTTGGGTGAAGCTCCGACAGCATGACGCCGCGATCGCGCAGGCGCGATTTTTCCAGCTCTTCGAGGATGTTCTGAAATCGGCGTTCCAGTGCGCGGGTGTCGGTTGCGAGGTACGGCGTGCCCCCGGTCATGCCCGCGATCTGCTCCAACAACTTGGGATTCACGGGATAGCGCGTTCGTTGCACACCGGGCCTGACGGGCTCGTCGGTGCTGTCGTTGTCGCCCGCCAGGATGGTGTAGATTTTCACGCCCAGCTTTTGCGCAAACGTGGCTGCTTGAATCGGGGAAATGTTGCCAGCGTTGCTGTCGCCGTCGGTCAGCAAGATGATCACCTTGGAGCGCGCGTCGGACTTGCGCAACCGGTGCAAGGCCACGCCCAGGCCGTTGCCGATGGCCGTTCCCTTGCCGTCGATGATGCCGACGTGCAACTCCGCCAGCATGCGCAGGAACGCCCCGTGATCCAGGGTCAGCGGCACGTGCGTGTAAGCGTCGCGGCCGAAGATCACCAG
>CAYSKR010000024.1:0-3906 GCA_964431675.1 uncultured Myxococcales bacterium | reverse complement strand
GCGGTGGCAGCGCAGCTTCAAGGCAAGTTTTGGCCGTACAACGACAAGGTATGGCTCAACGCGGACGCCCTCGGCCCTGCGGCCCTCGAAGGGTTCGCCAAAGACATCGGCCTCGACGTGGCCAGGTGGCGCAAGGATCTGACGTCCGACCTGGTCAAGAACCGCGTCTCGAAGGACCGCAGCGAGGGCGGTGCCCTGGGGATCCAGTCCACCCCGACCATCTATGTCAATGGGCGAGAATTCGTCGACGAGCGAAACTTCGACAGTCTGAGCGACTGGCTGAGCGAAGAGCTGGGCAAGTAGCCCCGTCCCACTACAGTCGGCGCGCCGAACCGCCGATGGGACTATCGTTTCTCATGATGTCCAGGCGGCTCTTGCCCTTCGCCGTGACCTGTGTGGTGTGTGCGGTTGGTATTGTCGCGCAGGCGGCGCCGACGACCACGCCCGTGGTGCTACCGCGTCCGCCCACGCCTCCCATCCTGCGCGCACCGCCAGCGCCAAGCCCAGCCCCAACCGTCCGGCCAGCGGTGCCCGGCACACCCGCCGCGCACGAATCCGAGGACGCGTGGGCCCGACCTTTTTTTGTCAAAGGTGCCCTGACCACTTTCACCGTCCGGCCGCTGACCCGGCGCAACTTCATCGGCATCGGCAGCGGGGTAAGCGCCTTGCCGCAAAACCTCGACACCGCGCTGAACTCGTTTTTTCTCACCGTCGAGCCGCAGATCGATCTGTCCAACCCCGAATACAAGTGGAAGCTGGGTCTGGGCGCACCCTTCCAGTTTCAGTTGGTGGACACGCGCGGGGCCTTCGAACGTTGCGTGGGTGACGCCCGCACGGCGCGCAAGGCGAATGCGGCGCAGCCCGTGGCCATGCTGCAAGCCCTGGTCGCGGCCGCGGCGGCCACATGCGTCGCCGAGCAAAAAGATCGACTGGGTGAGGGCTTCCTCCAGTTGCGTCACGAAGACTGGGACGAAGCTTCGGAATTCGCGAAGATCATTCGCTACGCCGTCGTCGGCGGACAAGAACAGCCGTTCTACCTGAACGTCTCGCGCCTGTACGATCAGACGTTCGGCCACGGCACGGTCGTCCGCCAGTACAACCCGAACATCAACTACAACACCACGCGCGTCGGCGCGACGCTGGATTTCAACCGTCAGGCGGTGGGCGTTCAGGCCATGGTGAACGACCTCATCCGGCCCGATGTGCTCGGGCTGATGGCGTTCGTGCGGCCATTCCGGCCCACGTCGAAGAACGTGATTCTGCGCAGCCTGTCGATCGGTGCCAGCTGGGTACACGGAGGGAACGTGCCGCGCTCACTGCGCTACGAGCCGGGCCTGTTCACTTCATCTTTCGACCAGCCCTTGCCCCAAGTGGATCCCGAACTGAACTTTCAGGGCGGCGAATACGCACAGTTGCATTTTGTCGGTGCCGACATTGAGGCCAAGCTCGTGCGCACGCAGCGCATGGATCTGAAAGCGTACCTCGACTACCAGAAGATGCTCGGCTATGGCGGCGGCCTCACGCTGGGCGCGCTGTTTCGTCAAAGCTACGGCCGCCCGCCAACGCAAGCGCTGCGGGCACGAGCCGAGATTCAGAGTTTCGATGCGGATTACATGCCCAATTTCTTCGATACATTTCACGATATTTTCCAGTACCAGTACCTTCCGGCGAGCTACCCGAGCAGCAACGGACTCACCTACTACCCCACCAAACTGGGACTCCTTGACGCCAATCGCAACGGGCGCAGGCGCATCGGAGGCTATTTTGAGCTTACCAATTCGTTCCTCGACCTCATGACCTTGGGCTTCGCGCTGCGCACCTGGGCACCCGTGGGAGCTCCGGGCGATCCCGCATTCGTGAATCCCACCCTGCCGGACTACGGCAAGGCGTGCACGGACGCGACTGGCGACGGCCGCCTGACGTGCCCCGGGCAGATCACCTACCCCGGAGACCTCGGTTTCACGTCGCTCAAGCTGCACGCCGAGTTGCCATTGCGAAAATTCCTGCAGGCGTTTGCAGCGTACGAAGTTTTCTCGACGTCCGCAGAGCCGAACCTGGGCGTGTTGCGTTTCGACGGCGACAACGAGGTGTTCTTCTCAGGAGCGCGGATGCAGCTCTTGCCCATCCTGTGGGTTGAAGTTCAGGCGCGCAGATACTTCTTCGTGCAGCGGCTGTCCAAGATCGACATCGAGGCGGGGATCCTGGAGCAAGATCAGAACTACCACTCGCGCTGGACGTTCGCGCTCAACTTCTTCCTGGGCTACGAGTCCTGAAGAGGTGTCCAGCACGTCGATGACTTTTCCGCGCATGGCGCGCAGTTTCTTCTTCGAGACCTCGCGCGAGTCGTTGAACACCCCGACGCGATCAAGGTGCGTATTCCGGCCGCATCTGGGCAGCGATTGCACCGCGGTCAGCACGTCTCCTCGCGCGCCAGGCGCGTAATCGATCAGAGCAAGTTTGTCCAGGTCGGCCGCGTCAGCGCGCGGTCAGATCTGCGTGCCGCTATGCGGCCTTCGAGACGTCATACAGATATCGCTGGAAGCCTGAGAACACGCGGCCGATCTCATCCGGCCTGCCGAGGTCGGCGACGGCGTCGGCGATGGAGTTGTGGTACTTGAGCCGCAACAACGGGGTGAGCTTCTCCTGGTCGAGCTCCTGAACGCCCACGCTCACGTAGTGTGAGAGAACGAAGTCGAGAAAGGTCTGCTGCTTGCTGTTGAAATGGGTGCTGATCACGACCTTGGCCCTCGATGCGCGTTCTTCACGGGTGACAGTGGGCAAGGCGTAGGCGACGTGGGCGAGCACGTCGAACAGGTCGCTCTTTTCTGCGTCAATAATCTGCTGCATTTCCGCGAGTTGCTCGCCGCCGAAGCCCTTCTCGGCAAGGCCCTGCAGCAGCTTCTTTCGTGTGTCAGGCACGCTCCAGAGGGTGCGCAGCTCGGACTCGTCCTTGAAGAAGTCGGGCAGCTTGCCGAACAGCATCTCCATGAATTGCTGGGCGGACATGGGCGTTCCATCGGGATGCCAGAAGGTCGTACACATCATGTGCTGGATGGTCCGGGCCTTGCCATCAGCGAGCTTGACCTTGATCTTCGCCGGCCTGGCGTATTCCGCCCTGGCTTCACTCGCCAGGCCAGGTGTACTTGGGCGCACCTCGTACTTGGGCTCAGGCTCTGCTGGCTCGCCATCCCACTCGGGGTCGTTGAAATGCTGATGCGCCTTCACGAAGTCGTAGATCGTGAAGTAGTCCTTGCCGTCGTAGAGGCGCGTGCCGCGTCCGATGATCTGCTTGAACTCGATCATCGAGTTGATCGGGCGCATCAGCACGATATTGCGGATGTTGCGGGCGTCCACGCCGGTCGAAAGCTTCTGTGAGGTCGTCAGGATCGTGGGGACGGTTTTCTCGTTGTCCTGAAAGTCGCGCAGGTGCTGCTCGCCAAGCTCGCCGTCGTTTGCGGTGACCCTCTGGCAGTAGTTCGGATCGCTGCTCCACTTCGACTGGTTGATAAGGTCGCGCACCGCCAGCGCATGGTCTTGCGTGGCACAGAACACGATGGTTTTTTCACGCTGGTCGATCATGCCCATCAGCTTCTTGACACGGTACTCCTCGCGTTGCCGGATCTCGATGATGCGGTTGAAGTCCGACTCCAGGTAGCGCTTGCCGGTCTCGATCTGGCCTTCCATCAGCGTGTCGTCGGCGGTGTAAACGTATTCGTCCAGCGTGGTCGCAATCTGCACCACCTTGAAAGGCGTCAGAAAACCGTCGTTGATGCCTTCCTTGAGCGAATACACGTACACCGGCTCGCCGAAGTAGGCGTAGGTGTCCACGTTGTCCCTTCGTTTGGGCGTATCGGTGAGGCCAAGTTGCACTTCCGGGGCAAAGTTGTCGAGGATACCGCGCCAGTT
>CAYSKR010000023.1:0-6197 GCA_964431675.1 uncultured Myxococcales bacterium | reverse complement strand
CAACCACGAAAAATACCGGCAGCAGCAACCAGTCGCCGGCAGTCGCCCGTGCAGCAAGAATCATCGCGACGCATCCGATGGCGGCTGCGATGACGGCGGTGCGCGCCATGTGCGCCCATGGCGAGTAGCCCGCCGGAATGTGGTCGGCGCGGCGAAATCCGGCCAGGGCCGCGGGGCCCAGCGCATCGGCACCACTCTGATCCGGGGTTGCGTTGCCGCTCATGTTCATCAAGTATGCGTTGAATTGAGCTTTCTGACAGAAAAGGGGCCGTACGGGTACAGCCGCAGGCACCGCCTCGTCGAAGTGGTTTGCATCGGGGCGCTGTTTGCGCAGGTCGCGATCTTGCTGCGGCGGCTGTGGCATGGGACGACCACGACCATGGAGGCGCTGGCGCTGGTCGCGTGTGTGGTGGTCGGTTACTTCGCCGCTGACCTGGTGTCGGGGCTGGTCCACTGGGCCGGAGACACGCTCGGCAGCGAGACGATGCCCTTTTTGGGCAAGAACTTCGTCGCGCCGTTCCGCTTTCACCACGTGGACCCCAAGGCCATGGCGCGTCACGATTTCATCGAAACGAACGGCAACAACTGCATCATCTCGGTGGGCGTGTTGATGCCGCTCATGTTCTTGATGCCCGACCAGCCGGGGATTCTGTTCTACGGTGGCGCATTCTTGCTGTTCACCATCTTGTGGGAATTCGGCACCAACCAATTCCACAAGTGGGCGCACAGCGATGAGGTATCTCCGCTGGTTCGCGCGTTGCAGCGCAGCGGGCTGATCTTGTCGCCGGAGCATCACCGCCTGCACCACACCCCGCCACACGACACGTGCTACTGCATCACCCACGGCATGCTGAATCCGTTGCTGGCGCGCATTCGATTTTTTCGCGGCCTTGAAAGGCTCGTCGCGATGGTGGCACCAGGCTGCTTGTTTCTCGAGGACAGAAAAAAATACGCCGCGCGTGCGGCCAATGGGAGATCCTAGCCAGCATGCCCTCGTTCGATGTGGTCTCGAAAGTGGATCTGATGGAACTCGACAACGCGCTTCAGGTTGCGCAAAAGGAAATCGCGAACCGGTACGACTTTCGTGGCACCAACACGTCGCTGGAACGCACGCCGGAAGGCCTCGTGCTGAAAACTTCGGACGAGGAACATGCGAAAGCGACCATCATGGTGCTGCGCGAGCGGATGGCGAAGCGGAGCGTGTCACAAAAGTGCCTGGACCCGCAGGCCATCGAGGCTGCCGCCGCGCGTTCGGTGCGGCAGTTGATCAAGATCAAACAGGGCATCGAGGCCGAGGTGGCGAAGAAGATGGTGCGTGCGCTCAAGGACAGCAAGCTCAAGGCGCAGGGGTCGATTCAGGGCGACGAGCTGCGCGTCTCGGGCAAGCTGCGCGACGATTTGCAGGCCGCGATCGCGCTGCTGCGCGGTGGTGACTACGGCCTCGACCTTCAGTTCGTGAACTTTCGCGACTGAGACGAGGCCAGGTACCCGTGGGTCGGCCGTCCCTGTGTCGTTCGTGGCTGATCAAGGGTGTGCTCGTTTTGCTCGCGTGCGAGGCCCGCCGCGAGCCAGTGCGACGGCCGCCGCCGGACGCCCCTCCCGTGCGTCCCGCCCCGCCGCCGGTGCCGCCGATGCCGTGGGAAACTGGGCCGTCGCTCGGCGACGGCGAGGCGTACTTCCTGGTTGGTGCCGGGCAAGGCCGCGATCGTGGCACATGGGAGGCCGCGCTTGCGGAAGGCATGATCGTCGTCGATCTGTCGGACGACTGGGTGCCCTTCATTTTCAGCGAGGGCGGCGATGGTGCGGGCGCGCCCGGTGGCAAGCAAGACGCAGAAAAGAAGCCGAACGCTTACCGCGACACGTTCATTGCACTGGCCAACGATCGCACTTCGCCTGACGAGCTGTTTTTCGAAAGTCCGGCGGGGCGTGCGGCCGTCCTCGCCACGGTTCCCGAGGAGGATCGTTCGGGCAAGCTCGCTGAGCCGAGCGCCGAAGAGTTGCGCACCCTCGAGCGCGCAGCGCGCGAGCTGCGATCACAGCGCGCGCCAAATCATCTGGAAGTCTATGGCATCCCACCAACGCTGACGGTGCTGGCCAGACGGGTGGCGAAGGACGCGCGGCGGACCTGTTACTCGGCGATCGACGTGGAGGGACTGCGCGCCTTCGACGGCGACGTGACGTATCAGACGCGCGAACAGGCGCGGCGCGACTACTCCGAGGCGCTGGCCGACGCGAGGTGGGTGGCCGAGAAGCTGGCCGAGTTGCCGCCCGACGGAGGTGCGGCACCGACGGCGGCAGGAGACGGCGCGGTGCGCGGCGGTGGGCGTACGCTCGCTTCACTCGCGGCCGATCCGAAGCTGGCACCGCGGGTGGAGCGTTACCGGCGCGGGCAGGCGCGCCTGTGCGCAGTGCGTGCGGCGCAGGCGCGACTTGCCTGCGAGGAGCTGCTCGCGCCAGGTGGTGCCGCCGGGGTGTTCGATGTGACGACGAACGAAGCGCTGGCCGAGTTCGAAAAAAAGAACGACATTTTTGGCTGGGGTTTTATCGGTGGAGAAACGCTGGCGGCGTTGCAGCGCCCGGTGGCCCAGCTTCACTGGGACACGTTCAAGCGCATTCTGGCCGAGCGCATGGCCGACGCTGCGGGCATCCTGGAAGACGGTTCCGCAAACCGCGCCACGCCGCCCGCCACGTTCAAGGACATGGCGGGGCGCGAGCAGCCGGTGCCGAACGTGATTGCCGAGCACGTGGATGCTTTGCTGGCGGCGATGAAGCTTCGTGGACCCGACGACCTGCCGCGGTTTCTGCGCGCCATCGGCCAGCAGGGGTTCGCGCGTTTTCGGGTCGCGATTCCGCGGCCGTCTCTGCCGCCGTACTACGGCGAAGGCGGTCCCATGGATCTGGCGGCGCAGATCGACCGTGGCGACGTTTGGTACGATCCGCCGTTCGACCACCAGGGGCGTCCCACCTCACAGCGACGCGTTCACTATCCGACGCTGACGATGTTGGTGCGCTGGAATCAGCAGGAAATTCCACTCGCGCGTTGGCGGACGACCATCGGCTCGTGGCGGAGCGAGCTGCACGACGACGGCCGCGTATACCTTCGATACAAGAATTCCGACGTCGGCCCGCGATGGTGGAAACGCGTTGTCGCGTCGCCGGTGTGGATCCCGCCCGACGGGACGCCGCCCAAGGATCTGCTGACAAAGAGGGTATTCGATCGCACCGTGGGCCCGGTGACCCTGGTCAACACCGAGGTGATGGGGCCGGGCTTCGCTTCGGCGTACGGCCTGGTGATGGCGATTCACGAGCGCAAGAATGGATTCGACAATCAGATCCGCACGCACGGATCGGTGGACTACACCTCGAACGCGCGGCGCTTTTCACACGGGTGCCATCGCATCGTGAACAACCGCGCGGTGCGTCTGTTCGATTTCATCCTGCGGCGGCGCGGGTTTCGCCGCGTCGGGGACAACCGCCTTGCACACTTCAAGAAGCGCTTCGAGGTCGACGACCATCGGCACGAGTACGAACTTGCGACGCGGGGCTACAATTACGAGCTTGATCCTCCGATTCCCGTCAACGTCCTGGAGGGGCGCATCATGGGCCGCGTCAAGAGGCCGGTGCTGGATTACATGCACAAGCCCGGCGTCGACTACGGGTCGGCACCGGGCGATGGCGCGAACGAAACCGCACCAGCCGCCGGTCCATGAGGTTGCGCGACCGAGTGGAGGTGTACCCGGGCGAGGGCGCGGCACCCGCGGCGTCTGCAATCCGCGCCGACTTCAGCCTAACTGAGCTCGAGAAACTTCTTTTCCAAGCTCTGGCCCTTGCGAACCCCGCTGACGCGCGCCTTCGAATCCAGGAGCGCGCGCAGCGCCAGGCCGATCACATCCTCCGCGACGCGATCCTGCCGCGGCACGAAGTGCACCGACAGGATGCGGGTGGTTTCGTCCCACTCGAGCTTGTCGGTCCCGATGGCGGCCTGCACCGCGTCGATCGGTGCCGGGCCGTCCGCCAGGGCAATTTCGATCTGCAGGCCCTTGCCGGTGATGACGTCGGTGCTGCCCGACTGCATGACGATCCCTTGGTCGATGAACGCGACGTGGTCGCACAGCGCCTCAAGCTCGGCCAAGTTGTGCGACGAAATAACGATCGTCTGCCCCTGGCGGTGCGACCGCTTGAACACCTCGCGCAGATCAAGCGCGTGTCGCGGATCGAGTCCGCTCGTCGGCTCGTCAAGCAGCACCAGATCGGGGGTGCCCAGCAGCGCCTGCGCGACCCCCAGGCGGCGCAACATGCCGTGCGACAGCGTCTTGGTCTTGGCGTGGTGGCGATCCGCAAGGCCCACGTCGGCCAGTGCGCGCTCTGCCTGCTTGCGCGCCTCGGCCCCGGTGATGCCCTGCAGGCGCGCGAAGAACATCAGTTGCTCAAGGCACCGCGTCTCTCGCCCGAGCGCAGCGTCTTGCGGCAGCGCGGCGACGTGGCCCCGCAGGCGCGCGGGGTCGAAGCCGCGCCCACCGAGGATGGCTACCTCGCCGCGGTCTTCGCGCAAAAAACCGCAGGCGATCGAGAACGCCGTCGTCTTGCCGGCGCCGTTTGGGCCGACGAGTCCAAACAGCGCGCCGCGCGGGACTTCGAGATTCAAGCCGCGCAGCGCTTCGGTGCGGCCGAAACGCTTGTGTACATCGGAGAAGGTGAGTGCAGCGGTCACAGATCGCGCCTCCTCAAAATGGCGAATCCGGCCGAAAAGTACAGCGTGGCCAGGGCCAGTGCGACCGCGAGATCGACCCAGAACTGCGGGCCGTGAGGATAAGCCAGGCCAGCGTCGTGCCCGAAGGGGGTCAAGTACGTGAGCAGATCAAGCAGCGAGTTGGTGAAGGTATTTTTTCCGCGCCAGGGCGACGACTCGCCGGCCAGCCCGGACAGCACGCTGAGGAACACCGCTCCCCCGAGTGACATGGCGCGCGCCGCGTTCGTGCTGGCGGTGGCCATCGACGCAAACATGGACCAGCCGAGAAATGCCAGAGCGAAGATCCAGACGCGCGGCCACATCCAGGCCAGGCCCAGGGCCGTCGCCGCGGGCTCGAACGCATCCATGCGAGACCACGCCACGACGTAGAACGTGGCGGCGCACAGGGCGGTGACGCCGGCGATGATGATGGCTTGCCCCGCAGTCTTGCCGAGCGCGTAGGCGAGCCGACTGATTCGCAGCGTGTGGTAGCGGATGGCGCGCGACGCCACCTCGCTGGCGATGGTGTCGGACGAGGTGTACAGCACCAACCACGGCACGAAGATCAGCGACGCCCATCCGAAGAACACGACGATCGGCGGTTGCGACAGGAAATATTCCGCTTTGGCGTCGTCGCGCACGACGGTGTGAACCAGGTCGGAATAGCTGCGCGAGTGCCGCAACTGTCGCATCATCCCGCCGGGCTTGTTCGTCGACGGGGCGTTCAAGGCCTGCGCGGCGCGCGCTTCAACCGTCTCGACCACCTTGGTGAATCCCCACGCCCCAAGCGCGCCGCTGCCCACGAAAAGCAGGACCATGACGATGAGCAGGCGCGTGCGCACAGCCTCGGCAAGCTCGAAACGAGCGGTCAGAACAACGTCGCGCGCGAAGGGGCTCATGGTTGCTTGCCGCCACTCCCGGCCGGTGCTCCGCGCTTGCTCATCAGTGTCTCGCCATCATAGTGAAACCGGCGGCCGGGTGCGAGGCCGTCACCTGGGGCGTTGCGCTGATCCCGTTTGACTCCAGACCTGCGGGCGGGTGTTATTGGCGCGTGTTTCGCAAGCGCGACGTGGCCATTCACTTCGTGGGCATCGGCGGGGTCGGCATGTCCGGCATTGCCGAGGTGCTTCTTAACCTTGGGTACCGTGTGTCGGGCTCGGATGCCAAAGACAGCGACATCACCCGGCGGCTCGCGGCCATCGGAGGTCGCATCTTTGTCGGCCACGACGCGCGTCACAGCGCGGCCGCCGACGTGGTGGTGGTTTCTAGCGCGGTTCGTCCCGACAACCCGGAGGTCGTCGGGGCGCGAAGGCGCGACGTGCCGGTCATCCCGCGCGCCGAGATGCTGTCCGAGTTGATGAGGATGAAATACGGCGTCGCGATCGCCGGCTCGCATGGCAAGACCTCCACGACAGCCATGGTGGCCCAGGTGCTCTCGGGGGCCGGGCTCGACCCAACGATCGTGATC
>CAYSKR010000022.1:0-10555 GCA_964431675.1 uncultured Myxococcales bacterium | reverse complement strand
AATCCCGTCGGAGAAAGTGGCTCGGTGGCGCGGCTTTGCCGGGGCACCGAGCGGGGGTTTGGGGGGACGCAGAGGCAAAAGACAGCGACGGGACGGAGCTGGAAGGACATGGCGCCGGGCGGTCCCCCCAGGTGAACGGTTACGAGATATCAATCAAGGCCGGGGCACGATGCTGGCGAGAAACTCCGCCTCGCATACCAGCTTGTCCGCCACTTTCGCCTCGCCGCGCATCTTCCAGACCGCCCCGCCTTTGCGCAGCGGCACCACTTCGATGCTCAAGACGTCGCCGGGAACGACCGGCTTGCGAAACTTCACGCCATCGATCGCCATGAAGTAGATGACCTGCTTTTCCGGATCGAACTTGGTCAGGCGCGCGGCGAAGAGCGCGCCGGCCTGGGCCATGGCCTCGACGATGAGAACCCCGGGCATGACGGGGTGGCCGGGGAAATGGCCCTCGAAGTGCGGCTCGTTGCGGCTGACGTTCTTGCGCGCGATGATCTTCTCGTCGTCGATGTGTTCGACGAAGTCGACAAGCAAGAACGGGTAGCGATGCGGCAGCACGGCTTCGATGGCGCGGATGTCCATCTGAGCCGGGGCGTCGCTCACTTCTTGACCTTGGCCGATGTCGGACCCGCTTTGGCACCCGCCGCCGCGCCCGGCTCGCCTCCCTCGCCGCCGTTGTAGCGGCGGATGACCTCGTTGGTCAAATCCAGGTGCTGCTTGGCGTAGATGACGCCGGCCTGGCTCTTCTCGAACACCATGGTGAGACCCTCGGTGAGCGCGATCTTGGTGATGATCCGGTGCATGCGCTCGTAGATCTTGCCAGTGACTTCCTGCTCCTTGCCTTGCATGTCCTGCTGGTGCCGCATGTACGTCTGCTGCACTTTCTGTAGGGCCTGTTGCAACTCGGCCTCTTTCTGGCGAACCGTTTCGGGCGGCAGAAGGGTTCGCTTCTTGTCGAGGTCGTCGATCGACTTCTTGAGCTGTTCCTGCTGCTCGTCGAGTTCCTTCTGCTTCTGGTCGAAGATCTTCTTGAGGTTCGCCTTGGCCTTGCGTCCGTCCTCGGTCTCGTTCAAGGCCCGCTGCAGGTCGACGTACCCCAGTTTCACTTCCTCGGCCGCGACCGCGACGCGAGACGTTGCAAGCAGGACGGTTCCGGCGGCCAAGAAAAGGGAGATTGCGCGCTTCATCATCGGGTTGATAACACAGGTCCGCTGGCGCGGCTAGCCTGACGCCAGGGCCTCACGCTTGGCTCGCTCACCTTGACCTCCCCGGCTACAATTGACGGTGTGCTTGACCGCGATCAGATCGTGACTGCCCTGCGCCGCATCCCGGCCCGCGCTGGCTACCTTCTGGAGGAGATTTGCGCGGAGAAAAAGCCGTGAAGCGTCCGGGCAGCCTCGTGGAAGTCGCCGCACTGTCGAGCGATCCCCGTGCATTTGCTTATGCCGTTTCGGAATTTCTTGATCAGTTTCGCATCGAGCAACGCCCCGAGCTGCTCGCGGAGGAGCCCGCGAAGCTGGCAACGCGCTACGACCGCGGCGACGTGGCAGACGCTTATCTGGCCGCGGTCGCTGTTTCGCTGGCGCGCGAGATTGGCGTTCCTCCACCGTCCTGGGCCTGGCAGGACTCCCGGAAATTGCGGCGGCCGTGGTTCGCGCACGAGGGCGCTGCGCTTCGAGCGACGTTGCTCGCCGAAAGCCCTGCGCCGTTCAGAGAACGGAATCTGTTCGTCAGCGCCAACGCGCTCGCGCGGGCCTGAGCCGGGGCACCCGGCGCTTGGTCACAGGTCGTTGCCGATGGTGAACTCGAAGACCGTCGGCTGCTCGCCGGGGAGCGGCTGGTACGGGAAGCCCCATTCGAAACGGAGGGGGCCGATGGGCGAGAACCAACGAAAGCCGAATCCCCAACTGGCGCGGTAGCCGTCGAGCGAGAACGGGCCACGGCAAGGATCGAGCGATGGATGCTCGTTGAAGGGCTTGAGTCGGCAGTACTGTTCTTCGAGGTTGAAGGCGTTGCCCGCGTCGCTGAACACGACCGCGCGAATGCCGACCTTTTCAAAAATTGGGAACTCCAGCTCTGCCTTGCCGACGACGGACATGTTGCCGCCGACCGGGTAACTGTCGAGGCGCGCGTCCGGGCTCTGGTTGAAGGGAGCGCGAATGCGTGGACCGAGCGAGAGCGGTTGAAATCCACGCACGTCGAAGATGCCGCCGACGAAGTAGCGCTCGGCGATGGGCACGCCCTGCGCGTTGCGGCTTTGCACCAGGCCGACATCGCCCTTGAGGCGAAGCACCAGCGGTCCCCAGATCGGATAGAAGTAGCGCAGAATTCCGGCGTAGCGGGTGAACTGGCTCTGCGACAACAGGTACTCGTCGGCGAGCTCGATCGAGGCGCTGTTGAACCAGCCGCTGTGGGTGAACATGCGGTTGTCGCGCGTGTCGTGCATCACCGACAGGCGAACCGAGGACGCGATGCCGGAGCGCAACAGGTTCGCGAGGGATCCTGGTGGCAAGGCGCTGCGCTGGCCACCAGAGTACAGGGCGCTGCGGGTTGCCGGGCGGACCTGCACGTCCTGCAAGGTGTAGGTCAGAAAGAACCGAACGTCGTCCATCACCATGTAGCCCCAGGTCAGACTGCCGCCGGTGGCGGATCGATCGAACGACCGGTAGTAGCGTAGCTGGTTGAACAGGTGGAAACCGAAGGTCCACTTGGTGTCGAGGAAGTACGGATCCTCGAACTGGAGCATGAACAACTGGCGGAACCCGGACACCTGCGCCTGCAGTTGCAGGAGCTGGCCGCGGCCGAACAAATTGTTTTGCGAGATCTGCGCTTGCAAGATGAACGATTCGACCGATGAGAATCCGGCGCCGACCTGAAAAGCGCCGGTCTGACGTTCCGCGACCTCGACGTTGACCTCCATCAGATCGTCGGCGGTGGAACGCTTGGTCGACAGATCGACGCGCTCGAAAAAGCCCAGCGCGTTGGCCCGGCGCTTGGACAGATCCAGGCGGGTCTGGTTGTACAGATCGCCCTCGGCGATGCGCATCTCACGCCGGATGACCTTGTCGCGCGTCTTGGTGTTGCCGCGGATGTTGATGCGATCGATCGACACCGGCTGGCCCTTCTGGATGTCGAAGAACAGATCCACCGTGCGCGCCTTATCATCGATGGCCCAGTTGGGCACCGCGTTCGCATAGGCGTAACCCTTGTCCTTGTAGAAGTCGGTCAGGTCGGAGATGTCCTGCTGCACCTTCGACTTGTTGAACACCTCGCCCGGTTTGGTGCGCAGGTGTTCAAGGTAAAACTCGCGCGTCTCGAGCAGATCGCCGCGCACGTCGAGGCGACCGATGCGGTACTGCTGGCCTTCTTCGATGGACAGCGTGATGTACAGCGAGCGCTTGTCGGGCGACAGCTCCATCTTGGGTTCGGCAATCTTGGCATTCACGTAGCCGCGATCCTGGAAGTAGGTCTGGATGAGGAAGATGTCGCGCTGGAAGACGTCTTCCCGGTAGGTGCCGGCCGAGGTCACGAACGACAGCAGATCGCCCTCCTGGGTGAGCATGACGCCGCGCAGCTCGGCGTCGGACACGGTCTTGTTGCCGACGAAGTTTACCCGGCGCACTTCAACCTTCGAGTTTTCGTGTACGCGAAAATAAATATCGACCTCGCTGGCGTTGTCCCGGCGCAGCTCGTAGCTAACGTCGGCCATGTAAAAGCCGCGCTGGATGTACTGCTCGCGAATCTTCTCGACGTTCTTCTTGAGCTTGGCCAGGTCGAGGATTTGCTCTTTTTTGATGTCGAGCACCTCGTTGATCTTCGTCAAGCCGAGTTCCCCGTGGCCGGAGACGTAAATTTTTCGAATCGATGGCTTCTCCTTGACCACGAACACCACGACCAATCCGCCCGGCACGTTCGTCGTTTCGACCTGGACGTCCTCGAAGAAGTTCATCCTCCAGATGCTGCGCACGTCGTCGCGCAGCATGTCCTGCGACAGATTGACGCCGGGGACCGTCCGCAGCGACACGCGCATGGCGTCGTCCTCGACTTTGCGGTTGCCGCGAAACAGGACGCGCATCACTTGCAGGGAAAGCGCGTCACTGGCCACCGCGGGATCCGCCGCAGGCGGCGATGGAGCGGCGGTTTGCGCGAACGCCGCGTTTGGCAAGACGCAAAGCAGCGCCGCCAGAAGCAACGGCCGCGTGCTGAATTGACCCATCACGGCGCGCGTCACCCTCACGCGGTCTCGACGATGAGGCCATCCACCATGCGAATGCGGCGATTGGCGCGTCCGGCCAGCTCGTCGTTGTGGGTGACGACCAGCGAGGTCATGCCGAATTCGCGGTTCAATTCAACGAACAGCTCGTGCATCTTTTCGCCGGTCTTGGTGTCCAGGTTTCCGGTCGGCTCGTCGCCGAGCAACAGCCGGGGTGACAGGGACAGCGCGCGCGCCAGGGCCACGCGCTGCTGCTCGCCGCCGGAAAGCTCCGGAGGGCGATGGGCGAGACGATCACCCAGGCCGACGCGAGCAAGCAGCGCCTCGGCGCGAACGGCGCATGCCTTGCGCGGAATGCGGGCCACGAGTCCAGGCATCATCACATTTTCAAGCGCCGTGAACTCGGGCAACAGATGATGAAACTGGAAAACGAAACCGATCTGCCGATTGCGCAGCTCCGCCAGGCGATCGCCGGACAGCGTCGTGAGATCAACGCCGTCGAACAGAATTTGACCAGACGTTGGAGTATCCAGGGTGCCGAGCAAGTGCAAGAGGGTCGACTTGCCCACGCCAGACGCACCCACGACCGATACGAATTCGCCGGGACGAAGGTCGACGTCGATGCCACGCAAGACTTCGATGACCCTCCCGCTGTGATGAAAGTGCTTCTTGACGCTGCGCACGACGACGTGCGCGCCACCGGAACTCGCGGGTGACGCGCCCGGCACGGCGACGGAGGAAGCGGGGGCGCTGCGCTGCATCGGCGTCTGCACCGTAGCGACCGCCTCTGCGGGTGTCAACGCGCCCTCGCTGGCATCATATTACTCGTGGCGCAGGCCATCGACCGGCCGCAGGCGGGCGGCCAGCGATGCAGGATACAGCGTGGCCATGCAACACAGAGCGAGGGCCAATGCCGCCACCGTGACCAGCTCGCTTTCCCGGATGACCACCGGCAAACTGCTGATGTAGTAGACGTCGGTCGGCAGCGACAGGCCAAACCGCTCGATCAGGCGGCACAGGGTAACGCCGGTGCCCATGCCAAAGGCACCCCCAATCAGGCCGACGTAGAGGCCCTCGGCGATGAAAATGCGAAATATCGCGCCATCGCGCGCGCCCATCGACTTGAGGATGGCGATCTCACGGCCCTTGTCACTGACCATCATGATGAGGTTGGCGGAGATCGAGAACGAGGCAACGAGCGCAATGAAGCCAAGCGCAACTTCGAACGCGATCTTTTCGAGCTTGAGCGCCGCGAAGAGGGCACGGTTGAGATCCTGCCACGAGCGCACGTCGTAGTCGGAACCGAGGATTGCGGCCACGCGCCTGGCGAGTTCAAGCGACGCCTCGGGAGAAGTCGCCCGGACATCGATGCCGGAAATTTCACCGGGCATCTGGAGAAATTTCTGCGCCTCGCCAAGCGAGATGTAAGCCAGCTTGGAATCGAATTCGTACATGCCGGTGTAGAAGTGTCCGGCGACCCGAAAATCGCGAGCCCGCGGGCCCGGACCCAGCGGGGTCGTGCCGCACAGCGGGCAGACAACCTCGACGCGGCTGCCGGGAACCAACCTGAGCAGGTGCGCGTACAGCTCTTCGCCCATGAGCATGGTCGGCAGCAAGTCGTCCTCGAGGTCTGGCGGATCCTCGCCCCGACGGAGGCGCGCGGCCCGCTGCGCGCGGCCTGGATCCGCAAGATCGGAGACCTGCCCCTCCCGCAAAGTTGAATGATCGAGGTTCAGCACCTTCGGCGCGGTCACCGGATCGATGCCGCGCAAGACGATGCCCGCGGGAGTATTGCCCGCCCTGACCATGACCTCGCTTTCGATGAACGGCGTGGCCGCGACCACGCCGGGAACCGGCGCGAGACGGGCCAGCACCGCCGACACATCGACAAACGGCTGGTCGTCGTTTCGCGTGATCACGACGTCGGCCTTGGCGCCGCGAATCTTGGTCTTCAGATCGGTTTCAAATCCCGTCATCACTGACAGCACGACCACCGGGCCGCCGGTACCGAGGAAAACGCCCAGGATGGGGATGGCCGTGAACACCGTGAACGACGCGAACATGGCTCCGGCAAAAGCAAGCATCGCGCCGGCAACCATGCCCCACACGCCGACCATGCGCAGGTTGGCCCAAAGCAACGTCTCGCGCGGCGGCAAGAACAACTGCGCCGAACCGGCCGGACCCCACCTGAGCGACACCGCAAAAAGAACCGCGCCCAGCACCAGGAGACCGAGTCCGGCCCACAGCACCCAGCGCGTGCGTTTCTCGGGATCGCGGATGTGCCGCCAGGCCACGAACCACTCGAAGCCCGGGCCCAGCCGCGGCGTCATTCCGGCCTCATCAAGGGAAACAGAATCACGTCGCGGATCGAAGGCTGATCGCACAGCAGCATGACCAGGCGATCAATGCCAATGCCCTCTCCCGCCGTCGGTGGCATGCCGTACTCCAGCGCACGGCAGTAGTCTTCGTCGTACTCCATTGTTTCCTGGGCACCGCGCGCCTTGGCGGCCACCTGCCGCGCGAATCGGTCGCGTTGATCAATCGGATCGTTAAGTTCGCAAAACGCATTGGCGTGCTCGCGCCCGACGATGAAAAGTTCGAATCGGTCGACCTGTGCCGGGTTCTTGTCGTTGCGTCGCGACAGGGGCGACGTTTCTGCGGGATAGTCGCAGACAAAGACTGGGCGATCCGCGGGCAGCGCCAGCTCGCCGGCATAATCGAACAGCGCGCCCACCCGCTCGCCGTGCGTGACCGACTTGCGCAAGGCCGCGCCAAGCTCGTCGTGCTTTTCGGCCACGCCGGTCGACTTGAGCCACTGCTGCAGTTCGGCGTCATCCTCGAGCAGCGCCCGTTCGAGGCCCCCGGGAAGCAGGCCCGCGCGCGACGCCGCGACGTTGGCGTCGATAAGTGGAAGGCGTGGCCACGGCGGCGTGAGGTCGACCTGTTGCCCACCGTAGGTCAAGACCTTGCCGCCGGTTACCTCGCGCGCGAGTTCGAGGAAGAGTTCCTCGGTGAGGCCCATCAGATCGTGGTGCGTCGCATACGCCTGGTAAAATTCGATCATCGTGAACTCGGGATTGTGCTTGCGCGACAGTCCTTCGTTGCGGAAGTTGCGGCCAATCTCGTACACGCGGTCGAAGCCGCCGACCACGAGCCGCTTGAGGTAAAGCTCTGGCGCGATCCGCAAAGTCATGTCCATGTCGAGGGCGTTGTGGTGCGTGCGAAACGGGCGCGCCGCTGCCCCACCGGTCACCGTGTGCAGCATGGGGGTTTCGACTTCCAGGAAATCGCGCCGGTCGAAGAACGCCCGCATCGAGCGGATGATCGCCGTGCGCTTGCGAAACACCTCGCGCACCTCCGGGGTGACGACGAGATCCAGGTAGCGCTGCCGGTAGCGAATCTCGACGTCCGAGAGGCCGTGCCACTTTTCGGGCAGCGGGCGGATCGCCTTGGTCAGCGGCGAAAAGCTTTCCGCCAGGATGGTCAACTCGCCGGTGCGGGTGATGAGCGCCGGTCCGGTTGCCCCCATGAAATCGCCGCGCTCGAGCTGCTTGAAGGTCTCGTACTCAAGCTCGCCGAGCTTATCCTTCTTGACGTACACCTGAAGCTCGCCGGTGTGATCACGCAACTTGACGAAGGTCGCCTTGCCAAAACCACGGTAGGCAACGATGCGGCCCGCCACGGTGAATCGCTCCTCGGAAAGGAGCTCAGGCTCGGCGGCCTTGGCGTCGCTCTTGGGCGCAGGCGCGACCGGCGTCGCTGGCGGCGGAAACCGCGCGATGATCGCCCCAGCCGTGTGGGTGGGGACAAACCCGTTGGCGTACGGGTTCCTCCCGGCGGCGCGCAGCTCGTCGGCCTTGCGTTGTCGTTCGGCGATCAGCGCGGCTTCATCGGCCATGACGGTTAGACCTCATCCGGATCGACCCCAGGTTTTACCAGCTTGCGCATGGGTTGGGCCGATGGATCCCCGGCAAGCTGCAACAGCATGGCCACCATGAACTGATCGATATCGCCGTCGAGCACGGCGTCGACGTTGCCAACCTTGATCTCCGTCCGGTGGTCCGCAACCATGCGGTACGGTGCCAGGACGTAGGATCGGATCTGGTTGCCCCACTCGATGGCTTTCTTGGCGGCGTGAATACCACCCATCTTCTCTTCCATTCTCTTCTGCTCCACCTCGAACAGCTTGCCGCGCAAGATGCGCATCGCGGTCGAGCGGTTCTTGTGCTGCGATCGTTCCGACTGGCAGTGAACCGCGATCCCGGTCGGCACGTGCGTGATGCGAATCGCCGACTCGGTCTTGTTGACGGACTGGCCGCCAGCGCCGCCTGAACGCATCGTTTCGACGCGCAGGTCTTTTTCGTCGATCTCGACCTTCACCGTCTCGTCGATATCCGGGTACACGAACACGCTGGCGAACGAGGTGTGCCGCCGAGCGTTGGCGTCGAACGGCGAAATGCGCACCAGGCGATGGACGCCCGCCTCCGCCCGCAAATACCCGTAAGCCCACTCGCCCGTGATGCCCAGCGTGCAACTCTTGATGCCGGCCTCGTCGCCGGGCTGCAGATCGAGGACTTCGCAATCGTAGCCACGCCGCGCCGCCCAGCGCGCGTACATGCGCTGCAACATTTCGGCCCAGTCCTGCGATTCGGTGCCGCCCGCGCCCGCGTTGATGGACAGCAGGCCGCCTTGTCGGTCGTACGGCCCCGACAACATGCGAGCAAATTCCAGCTTGCCGACTGCTGCTTCGCTCTTGGTCAGCGTGTCGGCGGCCTCGCTGGCCGTCGCCTCGTCCTTGGCCTCGTCGGCCATGTCAATGAGGATGCGCGCATCGTCGAGCGCACGCTCTTGCGCGGCGAAACTGTCGACGGTCGCCTTCCAGCGCGACTGATCCCTGAGTGTCGACTGCGCGCGCTCGTTGTCGTTCCAGAAGTCCGACGCGGCAGCCTTCAACTCGACGGCCGCGATGTCGCGTTTCTTGCCGTCGATGTCAAAGATACCCGCGGAGCGCGTCCAGACGGGTAGCTAGCTTGGCGACGCGCTCGCGCAGGGGGCTAATTTCCATAGCCGCGCAGTGTAGCAGAGGTGCCGGTGCGAATCGCGCACGTAATTCTCCTTGAGCACACATCACCGCGGCGGCCTGACGCCGCCCTTCCGGCGAATACCAAACCCAACGCGAAAAATGTCGGGCATGTTAAGGCGGCGATCCTTGGTGCGATAGAAGACGGCTAGTTCGACCAGGTCGTCAATCAGCGCCTCGGCGCTGCCCTTGCGAAACGGGTCGTTCGTGAAGCGGCGAGGCGGAAGCTTCGTGCCGGTATTTTCCTTCATTTTTCTCATGGTGTCGGCTGACCATCGGCTGGAGACCTCGTTTGTGGTCATAGGGACAACCTCCCCGCTGGCAGCCTCAAGAAGGGGCTTGACCCACGGGTAGTCCTCGCTGAGTTCGTCAACCCGCACCTGCGATGCCTTCACGACTCCTTGCTGTATTCCTGTGTAATGCAGTGCGAGGCCATGGTCGGGACGGTGCTCAGCGGTGTGTTCGGCGGCTTTTTTGAACGCGAGCAGGTAACTGCGCGGACTAATCCGGCCCTTCGCGTCGGCGAGATGCAGGGGAACCCAAGAAAACGTGTAGCCTCGCTTGGTCCCGCCACCCATTGTCTCGTCAGCTAGGAGATTCATCGTGGCCTTCTGGACCCAGTCAACACGAGCGATCTGCTGTGGCGGTACGTAGGCACTCTCTCGTTCGCACCACACGTCCCCGCACAACAGGCCGGTCTTGTCGCGAAAGCGCGCGCCAAACGCAGGTGCATGCCCGAGGTGCATGAAGACCAGGCCGTAGAGATCCGCACTGCTCCAGGCAAGGTCAACCTTCGCATGCCTCAACTTGGAGGAGTCTGGGAAGCTCCAAACTTCTTCATCTTCTTCGAGGTCAGGTCGGATGAAGAACTTTGTCCGAATGGCTTTTCTACTGCGGAGCCTCAATCCGACCTTGAGCGCCCCACTCGTCAGGCTGCGCACATTTTCCCAGTCGGCCGCCAGCCGGTCGAACGCGTCGAACAGTATCAGGAGAACTCGATCCCGCTCGGCAAGGTGAACGTCGCACGCTGTCAGGAGATCGTTGGCATCATCGCGATGGCTGATAAGCCACCTGACGCGATTGTTCCACGGCTGCTCAGGGATGGGCGATGCCTTTCCGGTCGCCAACAGTGCGTGCCGCAGCACCACAGTCTGCCAGATATCAACCGGGTCGATCCCTTGCTCGATGATCGCGCGAAGCGTATCCGGCCCAGGAAAGTCCTTCTCGCTGTCATCGAGTCCGAACCCTACCTGCGCCAC
>CAYSKR010000021.1:0-6487 GCA_964431675.1 uncultured Myxococcales bacterium | reverse complement strand
GAGAAATTCGGGCAGCCGCCCCTCCCTGTCCACGATGCCCGTGTGGTGGTGATTGGACATGGCGGCGGTAAAAAATACGCCGACGCCGGTGCGGTGGGCGGCGATGGCAAGGCAATAGATGAATGCGTTGGTGGTCTCGGCCTCCGGGCGCATCAAGAAGCGCCGCTCAGAGCAGCGCCGGGTGATCATGTAGACGCGGCCTGGCACGACCGCCCGCGGGAGGCTCATGCCATGTTGTCGGCAGCCCTCGCGAACAGTTGCGTGAAAATCAACCGTGGTGAGGTTTGAGGGGAGGGTTGTGGGGCGGAACTCCTGCCGCCTCTACGATCTCCTGGCAATGATGAAGCGGAGCGGTAAACTCTCCGCCGCAGAGGTTGCGGCCGCTCGCGCGGGTGCGTTGACCCTGTGCAAGATATGACGCTGCCCCGCTCCACCTCGACCAGACGTCTGATGCTCGCGGCCGTCGTCGCGTGTGGGACGGCGGTGCCGCTCCCCGGGCAGGCGTCGTTGATCCTCGCCCTCGACTTGCCCGAGCTGGTGGCGCAGTCCGACTGGGTCACCGTCGGGGAGATCGTGTCAGTCAGCGCAGCATGGGACAAGGCGCACCAGCGCATCTGGACGACGGTGCAGGTGTACGTCGCCGAGTCCTGGAAAGGCGACACCCCCGCCGACAACACCCTGACGATCATCCAGCCGGGTGGAACCGTGGGTGACATCGAGTTGCGCGTCCACGGCATGCCCACGTTCAATCCAGGGGAACGCGCGGTGCTTTTTCTACGCGGCGATCGGACGACGGCAACGGCGACGGCAGTTGGCATGACGCAGGGCAAGCGGCCGCTGCGCTTCGATCCATCCGGTCGGCGCTGGTGGGTCGATCCCGGCGATGGCTCCGGCCTGGTGTCGCTGGATCCGAGGGGCCGCGCCGTGGCGGCTCCAACCCAGGCACCGGTTGTGCTCGAAGCCTTCAGGCGGAAGATCAAAGACATCGCGGCTCCAGGCGACCGGCGGGGCCGATGAAGAGCCGGTGGCCCCGCACCGCGGCAGCCTTGCCCGCTTGCGCGCTTGCCGCCATCTGGGCGGCACCGTCGAGCGTACACGCCTACGTTCGCACCACCACGCTCGCAACGAAGCAAGCGATGCACTGGAATCATCGTTGCCTGGACATCACGGCTTACCTCGGCGCGCCGCCCGACCGTTTGACGGCCGACGTGTTCGAAGGTGCAACGCGCGCCGCCGCCGCGACCTGGAGCAAGGGTTCGATCACCTGCACCGGGCTGGAACTGCGCGCATTCACGGCAGCCAGCGCGGAGGGCCCGGCGGCGTACGACGGCACCAACCGACTCACGTTCCGCAACGACGAGTGGTGCCGAAAACCTGTGCAGCCGCAAAAGAGCAAGGAGTGCTACGACCGCTCGGCTCTCGCCATCACGTCGGTGTTCGCCAACAAGCAGGATGGTCGGATCCTCGACGCGGACATCGAGGTCAATGCGGTCAACTTTTGCTGGGCCGATCTGGTCGCGAATCCAACCGACGGCAAGGGGTGCCAGGACATCCAGAACACCTTGACGCACGAGCTGGGGCACCTCATTGGTCTCGACCACAACTGCCTGGTGCCGAACAATGATCGCCGCAGTCCGGTTGACCATCTTGGGCAAGCGGTGCCGAGGTGCGCCGATGCCACCGCGACGATGCGCCAGGCGACGATGTATCCCTCGGTGAAGCCGGGAGCTGTCGAGCGCCGCAACCTCTCGGACGACGATCGCCTGGCGGCGTGCCAAATCTACCCGGTGGCCGCGCCGCAAATGTGCCGGGAAGACGACGGCGGTGGTTGCAGCGTTGCGTCTGACGTCCACCGGCGCGGACGTGGCGCGGCTTTTCGCCATGTGGCCGGAACCCTGTGGCCACTTGCGGCGCTGCTGCTGCTCGGGTTGCGCCGCCGACGCCAGCGTGCCTGAACACGCGGTGCTACCGGCGGGCCGAGTTGTTGCGCGGTAGCGCCAGGTCACCCATATCCTTGTCCAGCCCAGGACGCAGAGCAACTGAATGGATGCGGAGCGGGCCGCCGGCGGGACTGGTGACTTCGATCTTGAGTTTTCCGGGCGGCACGTCTGCAACCACGAACCGCCCGTCGCTTCCACTCGTGGCGCTGCGCGCTCGCCCTTCGCGGCCGAGCACCGCCGAGGCCGTGCCAGCCGCCAGCGCGGCGGTCGGCAATCGACCGGGGATGACCGTGAGTTCGTCCGATCCGCGAACCAGCCCAACCACGCCGATGGCCGCGCCCGCCACGGGATGGTGCTGCGGATCGAGCACGCGGCCACGCAGGCTGGCGGTGCGGGCCAGAGCAAGGTCGACCTGGGCGAAAGCCCCCACTTTGATCATGGCCTCGGGCGCGCGCAGCAGCGCATGTCCAGCGTAACGGGCGAAGAGCTGCACGCGCCCCGGTGGCAACGCCGGGAACTCGAACGTGCCGTCGGATCCGGTCATCGCGGTGGCGGGTGCGTCGTCCGCCGGAAGCGCCACCGCGATGACTTCGACGCCCGCCAACGGGTCACCCTGCAGGGATGCCACCCGGCCAAACAGGCGGCCGCCCGGCACCAGGCGAAGCTGGACGGGAGGAATAAAGGCGAGCGACTCGTCAATGGATTGCACCACCGGCGTCGATGCGCGACTTTCGTGGTTTGCGCGCAAGGCGAATCGCCCTTCCCCGAGGCCGTGGAACATGAAGGTGCCGTTGTCGGAGCACAACGCTTCGCGCGTCGTGGGCAAGGTCGAACCCGTCAACACCACCCTGCAGCGCGCGACGGCGTTGCCATCTGGTCCCACGACCATGCCTCCGAGGGTTCGAGCTTCGCCTTGCAAGCGCAACCGGAGCTTTCCCGACGGGGCCAGGACAGCCGACAGTTCCAGGGTTCCGAACCCGGGTGCCTCCGCCAGCAACCTCCACCTGCCATGGGTGGCCGCTGCCAGAAAGAAGCGCCCATCGGAATCGGCGCGCGTCTCGATGACCTCAGCCGCTGCTGCGTCGGTCGATCGCTGGCCACTCGGCCAGGCAAACACCCGCGCGTCCGGCAGCGGTCGCCCCAACTTGTCTTGCACGATGCCGCCAAGACCGCGCGCGGCGGGACGGGATGCTGCGGCACCGACAGGGCCATCGCGGCCAGCGGAGGCACGGTCTCGCGGCTCCCGGCAGGCGGCGAGGAGGCACAACGCGAACCCAACCCGCGCGATGCGGCACGATTGACAGTTACTTGCCACGCCCATGCGGAAGTGCTAACTCTACGCGCTCTCGGAGTAAACCATGCCAGCCTCCTGCAAAGTCTGCGGTAAAATTCGGCGCGTCGCCAACAACGTCAGCCATTCCAACATCAAGACCAAAAGCATTCAGCGCCCCAACCTGCAGCGGGTGCATGCTTCGGTCGACGGTGTCAGGAAGCACATCAAGGTGTGTACGCGCTGCATTCGGTCGGGCTTCATCACGAAAGTGGCTTGACCGTCCGTTTCCGCGGCCGCGAGCCGGGACGCCGCCAGAAGAGCACCGCCGAGCCGACCACGGCGGCGGACCTGTTCGCGAAAACGGTGGCTCGCATTGGCGGGCCCAACCGCGCCGCCGAAGCGCGGGTGTTTGCCGTCTGGGAAGACAAGTTTGCGGCCTTGTTTGGCAAGCGCGGGGTGACGCCGGATTTCATGCGGGGCCAGACTCTGTTTCTACGTGTCCCAAGTTCTTCGCTAGCGCATGAGGTGACCTTGTTGCGCCGATCCTTGCTGGACGCCCTCGCTGCGGAGCTCGGACCTGACCTTGTGACGGACATCAGGACGCGGGTCGCAGCGGCCGACAAAGATCCGGGCGGGTAACGAACCGCTACCCAAGCGCCGCGCGCAGGTCGGCCACGAACGACGATAGCGCCGCCACCGGGTCGCGGCCTTCTTCCGTCGCCTTGCGGGCGCAGTCCACGGCCGCGCTGCCCACCACGACGCCGTCGGCACCATCGGCCACCGCGCGGGCATCCGCGGCGGTCTTGACGCCAAAGCCAACCACGACCGGCAGACGCTTGCCCGTGAGTTTATTGATTTCGGCGACGCGCGCAGCCACGTCACCTGGGCCCGATAACTGCGCACCGGTGATCCCCGTGAGTGACACGTAGTACAAAAATCCGCCGGCAAGTTCAGCGGCGCGAAGGATGCGCGCTGGCGTCGACGTGGGCGCCAACAAGGGCACGAGGTCGATGTCCGCAGTTCGCAATGCGTCGGCCAGGGCAGGATCCTCGTCGGGTGGCCAGTCGACAATGAGAACGCCGTCGGCACCGGCTCTCTGCGCGTCCCTGGCGAAGGCGTCGACCCCGCGAACCACCACCGGGTTGGCGTAACCGAAGAGCACAATCCCAACCTGCGGATGGGCCGCGCGCAGGCGGGCGCACAACGCGAGGGTGGTGCTGCGACCGCCACCCGCCAGCAGCGCGCGGTGCATGGCAGCCTGAATCGCGAGACCATCGGCCGACGGGTCACTCCATGGAATGCCGATCTCGACGATGTCCGCCCCAGCCAGAATAGCTGCATCCAGCAGGCGGAAGCTCATCTCGGTGGTCGGATCGGACGCGGTCAAATAGATGACCAGGACCTTGCGGTTGTCCCGGCGCGCGCGAGCGAAAACTTCCGCCAGGCGGCTCATGTCCGCAACTCGACGCCAAGGGCCTTCGCGATCGTTCCCATGTCTTTGTCCCCGCGGCCGGAAAGATTCACGATCAGCACGGCATCATCCGGCAACCTCTTGACGATCTCGGGCAAGGCGGCGATGGCGTGGCTGCTTTCAAGTGCAGGCAGAATGCCTTCGGTGCGCGCCAGGAGCGCAAAGCCGTCGAGGGCCAGGCGATCAGTGACCGACACGTAGGTTGCGCGAGCAGTATCCTTGAGGAAGGAGTGTTCGGGGCCGACGCCAGGGTAATCGAGCCCGGCAGAAATCGAGTGCGGCTCGGTGATCTGGCCTTCGTCGTCGCACAAGACGTACGACCGGGCGCCGTGAAGCACGCCAACCCTGCCCGCGCCAAGCGTTGCCGCGTGCTTGCCCGAGTCGATGCCGTGGCCCGCCGCTTCGACGCCAAAGAATGCGGTCTGCGTGTCTTGCTTGAAGGCGTGGAAAAGTCCGATCGCGTTCGAACCGCCACCGACGCAGGCGACCAGCGCGTCCGGCAAGCGCCCGGCCGCACGCTGGATCTGTTCGCGCGCCTCCTGGCCGATGACCGCCTGATAATCGCGCACCAGCGTTGGGTAGGGATGGGGCCCCGCGGCGCTGCCGATGACGTAGTGGGTGGTGCCCACGTTGGTGACCCAGTCGCGCAGCGCCTCGTTCATGGCGTCCTTGAGCGTCGCGGTTCCTGCGGTGACCGGATGGACCTTCGCGCCAAGCAGTTTCATGCGGAAGACATTCAGCGACTGCCGTTCAACATCGGTGGCGCCCATGTAGACCTCGCACGGCAGCCCAAGCAGCGCGCAGGCGCTTGCGGTGGCAACGCCGTGCTGTCCCGCGCCCGTCTCGGCGATGATGCGCGTCTTGCCCATGCGCCGCGCGAGCAGCACCTGGCCGAGGCAATTGTTGATCTTGTGCGCGCCCGTGTGGCACAGATCTTCACGTTTCAAGAACACGCGCACGCGGCGGCCAAGCGGACGTCCCACCGCCTCCGCAAGCCGAGTTCCCTCGGACAGCGGCGTCGGTCGGCCCACGTAGTCGCGCAGCAAGCGTGACAATTCGTCCTGAAAGGTGGCGTCGCGGGCCGACTCTTCCCACGCGACCGTGAGCGCCTCGAGCGAGGGCATCAAGGTCTCGCTGACGTAGCGCCCACCGTAAGGCCCGAAGCGCCCAGCGGTGCCGACATGGGCATTTTTTTCGTCGGGTGTAGACATTCGAAAGGCTGCACTATATGCCTTGAACCGCCGATGGTGTCGATGAGCAGCCCCGAGGAGAACGCCTTCGACTGCCCTGACGGTGCTTGCGTCGGAGAAACACCGTGATCGCCCCCGCGGTCGAGAGCCTGATTCAACTCATCGGAGGCACGCCACTGGTGCGGTTGCGGCGCCTCGCCGGGCCGGATTGCGCTGACATCTTTGTGAAATGCGAACAGTTTAACCCGGGAGGTTCAGTCAAGGACCGGGTCGCGCTGTCCATGATCGAGCGCGGCGAACGCGAGGGGAAACTGATCCCGGGAAAATCGGTCATCGTGGAGCCGACCTCGGGCAACACGGGCGTCGGTCTGGCCCTGGTGTCGGCCATCAAGCACTACCGCCTGATCCTGACCATGCCGGACAACATGTCGTTGGAGCGGCGCACGCTGCTGCGCGCCTACGGTGCCGAATTGTTCCTGACGCCGGCAGCCGAGGTGATGAATGGTGCCGTCAAGAGGGCCATGGAGCTTTGCGCCCTTAACCCCTCATGGGTGATGCCGCAGCAGTTCAAGAATCCCGCGAATGTTGACGCGCATCTACGCGGAACTGGGCC
>CAYSKR010000020.1:0-5732 GCA_964431675.1 uncultured Myxococcales bacterium | reverse complement strand
CCCGCGCCCCGCGCCTGATCGCCGCCTGCTCCGGCCTGCTCCGGCGGAGCCGCGCCCGCTCCGGCGGGAACTCTGCTAAATTTACCGAATGCCCCCTCGTCGCGCACCATGTGTACCGGCTTCGGGGGGCGAAAACCACCTGCCTACACCGGGACACATTCCGCCCGCACCCTTCCGCTCCAGCGAAATGGCCTTTGTTTCGCTTACGGGCACGGGCGACTGAACCAGATATCGTTGATCTTGAGCGAAGATTTCTCCGATGGCAGGGCTATCGAGGGTGTCACGTTTTTCAATCCGCTGCGCCCCGGCTTCGAGCTCGACCGGTTTTCCTGACTACAGCAAGAGGAATGCTGTTTGTTTGCTCTGCTCTTCTGCTTCCATCTATTTGCATAAACTATCAATAATAGATAGGATATGCAAACAGATGGATATTCGGGCAAGGGACTATGTCGAGGGCCTGCTTGGCCGCGGGCAGCGGACGTTCACCCGCTCAGAAGCCGATCGAGCCCTCGGCTCGTCAGCAACCGGGACCTACCAGGCGCTTCGTCGGCTCCAGAAGGACGGCTGGCTCGCAATGCCACGCCGCGGATTTTATCTGATTATCGATCCTGAACACCAGCAGCTCCGCGCTCTTCCACCGACGTCCTGGATCGACGACCTCATGCGGTTTCACGACGTCCCATACTACGTCGGTCTCCTGTCGGCGGCCGCGCTTCACGGCGCTGCCCACCAGCAGCCGCAAGAGTTCCAGGTCGTGACCAGAGCAATCCTTCGACCGCTGACCGTCGGTCGCGTTCGGATCCGGTTCTTCTGCAGGCGGCAGATGGCAGTTGCCATCACCGAGAAGATCAAGACATCGAGCGGCTACATTCCCGTATCGACGCCTGAGATGACGGCTTACGATCTCGTCCGCTACAGGAAGGGGGTGAGCTCCATCGACCACGTCGCCACGGTCGTTTCCGAGTTAGCAGAGCGCATAGATCCGAAACGACTCCTCGCGGTCGCAACGAAGGGCGAAGAGATACCGGTAATCCAGCGTCTCGGCTACCTACTCGATCGAACTGGGCATGGAGATCTTGCGGCCGATCTGCTCAGCTTCGTGGATAAGCACAAACCCAAGATGGTCGTTCTAGAGCCTCGCAGCTCTGAGGACGTTTCCGATCGAGATCGACGTTGGCGCATCCTGGTCAACACGACGATCGAGGTGGACGCTTGATCCCCGCCGATCCGATCACAGAGTGGCGAGCACACACTCGTTGGGCCACTGATGAGCAAGTCGAGCAGGACTTAGTCCTGTCTCGCGCGCTTGTTTCCATCTTCCAGGACGCCGACCTCGCACGCACACTTGCGCTGCGCGGCGGAACCGCACTTCATAAGTTGTACTTCTCGCCACCCAAGCGCTACTCCGAGGACATTGACCTCGTGCAGCTACAGCCAGGGCCCATCGGGCCCACCATGGATTGCTTGCGCGCACGACTCGATCCGTGGCTCGGAGAGCCGAGGCGCGAGCAGGGCCAAGGTATGCGGCTCATTTACCGCTTCGAGTCCGAGATCCCGCCGGTCGTACGCCTCAGGCTCAAAGTAGAGACGAACACCCGAGAGCACCTCGCCGTGCGCGGAACAACTGCCCGCTCCTTCGCCGTCCAATCCCGTTGGTGGACGGGCAAAGCCGAAATCACCACGTTCCAGATCGAGGAGCTCCTCGGAACGAAGCTCCGGGCGCTATATCAGCGGAAGAAGGGCCGAGACCTCTTCGATCTCTGCGTCGCTCTCGAAACAGGGATCGCGCCCGATGCTATCGTCGAGATGTTCCGCGCCTACACGAAGAAGGAGGGGCTCGAGATCACGCGCGCCATCTTCGAGGAAAACCTGGCTACCAAGATTCACTTACCGGTTTTCGTTGACGACATCCCACGGCTGCTCCCACCCGGCGTGACCTTCGACATCAGCTCCGGGTTCGAACGCGTCCACAAAGAAATCATCGCACTGCTCCCTGGTGAACCCTGGAAGGGAAACGGCGACAAAAAAACAGTGGCGCGACGACCGCGCGGGAGGGCATAGGCGCAACAGTGGTGACCCTTGTACTCGCCCGAGCATTGGGCATTGGGCAGTCACAAGGGCTGCCCCTACAATGGGCGCAAATCACAATCCTGACGTACACCAGCAACAAAGTGACGGCACGTTGGTGTTGATCTTCCCGCGCCGCCCGGCCAAAGTCATGGTTTGATGTCAGATGACTCGCTGGCCATGTTACAAACCTGGGACCCACAACGGTACGCCGACAACGCGCGCTTTGTGGCCGAGCTGGGGATGCCGGTACTCGATCTGCTGGCCGCGCGACCGGGCGAACGCATCCTGGACCTGGGATGCGGCGACGGTTTTCTGACTGCCAAATTGGTGGCAATGGGCGTGACCGTCGTCGGCGTTGACGCCAGCGCCGCCTTGATCGCCGCAGCCCACGCGCTGGGGCTGGACGCACGCCTGGGTGATGCGCAGCGGCTGGCTTTCGCCGACGAGTTCGACGCCGTCTTCAGCAATGCTGTCTTGCACTGGATGAAGAAACCCGACGCCGCCATCGACGGCGTGTGGCGGGCGCTGAAGCCGGGAGGACGCTTCGTCGCCGAATGCGGCGGCAAAAACTGCGTGGCACAGATCCGTGCGGCCCTTGGGCAGGCGCTGTCCCGGCGCGGGATCGACGCCGCCACCGTCGATCCCTGGTACTTTGCGTCGGCCCAGGAATACGGTGACCGGCTGCGGGCGCGCGGCTTTGTCGTGGAAAGCATCGCGGTGTTTCCCCGCCCCACGCCGCTGCCTGGCGACGTAACAGATTGGCTGCGCACGTTCGGCTCGGGCCTGTACAATACAATCGTATGGCACCAGCCCCGGTTGATCACGACACCCGCCGCGCCGACCTGACTGCGGTCCTGCTGCAGGTCATCGCCACCCACGGCCTTGAGGGCGCCAGCATCCGCTCTCTGGCCGCCGCCGCTGGCGTGTCGATCGGAGCGGTCCAGCACTACTTCGCCAGCAAGGAGGATCTGCTCCTCTTGGCCTACCGTCGGGCCAGCGACGATCAGGCGGCGCGCGCCGAGCAGATCGTCGCCGCCGCCCGCAGCGCCCGGACCGCCATCCGCGATGTGCTGATCGAGCTGCTGCCGCTTGACCCGCGCCGCACCGCCGAGGCCAGGGTCCAGCTTGCGTTCGCAGCGCGGGCCATGACCGAGCCAGCGCTGGCCAGCGAGCTGGCGGCCGACCTGGCGAAGCGGCACAGCGAGCTGGCGGCGGCGTTCGCCGAGCTGGGTGCCGCGGCACCGGCTCGCCAAGCGACTCTGGCGATCGCCGTGGTCGACGGCCTCGCGACCCATCTTCTGTTCGCGCACGACACCGTCACCCCCGACGACGCGATCCGCGCGCTCGACACGTACCTGGCTGGTGCAACACGCCGGAAGGCACGCCCATGAGCGAGCGTGTCCGCAACGTCGACGCCCTGCGCGGGCTTGCTCTCCTTGGCATCCTCGCCGTCAACATGAACGCATTCGCCTCGGCCTACTACGGCTCCGGTGTCCACGACCCTCAGTTCACGGCACCGCTCGACCAGGCGGTGGCGTTCGGCGTGTCGATGCTGTTCGAGCTCAAGTTCTACCTGCTGTTCTCGTTCCTGTTCGGCTACAGCTTCACGCTGCAGATGACGTCGGCTGCGCGTGACGGCACACCGCTGCGGCCCCGCATCCTGCGCCGCCAGCTCGGCCTGTTCCTGATCGGCTGTGCACACGGCGCGCTGCTCTTCCACGGCGACATCCTGACCATCTACGCGCTGATCGGGCTGATCCTGCTGGCCGCCCGCGGCACTACCGATCGCCGCGCGATCAAGGCGGCGGCGATCCTGATCGGCGTCAGCACGCTCCTGTTGTCGGCGCTGACGATCCTGGTCGGGCTGGACGCCGAGGGGCTCGACGCCACCTCGATCCACGCTGGCACCGCACGGGTCACAGCCGCCTATCGCGGATCGGCGGCCACGGCCCTGGCGCAACGCCTCCACGACTGGCCGAAGACCGCGATCGTCCTCACCCTGATCCAGGGGCCGAGCGCGCTGGCAATGTTCCTGCTCGGGCTGGTCGTGGGCCGGCGCGGGGTGCTCGCCGATCCCGCCGCACATCGCGCCACGCTCGATCGCATCCTCCGCATCGGGCTGCCGGTCGGCCTCGCCGGCGCGCTCGTCTACGGCTGGTCGGCGGTGTTCGCAACCAACCAGGCCCAGACCATGCTCGGCCTCGCGGTCAACGTGCTGACCGCGCCAGCACTCGCTGCCGCCTACGTGGTCCTGGCGCTCAGGCTGTTCGCGGCGTGCCCGGCCATCGCCGCCGCGCTGGCCCCCGCTGGCCGCATCGCCGCCTCGAACTACCTGCTGCAGTCGCTGGTCTGCGCGCTGATCTTCACCGGCTATGGGCTCGCCCTGATCGGCTCGATCGCGCCAGCCACCCGGCTGCTGATCGTGGGTGCGATCTTCGTGCCACAGCTAGCGCTCGCCACCTGGTGGCTGCGGCGCCACGCCTACGGCCCGGTCGAATGGCTGCTGCGCGCTTTGACCCGCTGGTCGATCACGCGAAGATAGCTCCTATGCTCAGTAAGAATCTCCTGCGTGGGATGTCCCATTTCGTGGACTTCAGGGATCGAATGGATGGATGATTGATCGTAGGTTCATTCCTGACCCGAGATAGATCCTTGGAACCGTTACAGCTATTCGAACACCACGGAAGTTTGGTCTTCAGACGGTGTCGACAGCTTTTGGGAACGGACGATGCCGCCAAAGACGCAGTTCAGGAGGTATTTCTTCGCGTGATCCAGAAACACAAACGATTCCGTGGTGACGCATCTCCGGCCACATGGCTGTATTCCATCGCTACCCTGCATTGCCTTCAGCAACTTCGGAACCAGCGTCGGCGCAACGACCGTCCTTCTGCACAACATCGATAAGCGTTCGACAATACCGACGCTGGATGAAAGATCATGGTCCTGGCATCTGAAGCACGCGCAGGAACACGCCATGCCGTGGTCATCGCGAACAACGCGGGATTCGCCGACGAACCAATGCTGCATTTTGCCGAAAGCGATGCGGACCTGATTGTTCGCACGCTTCGTGAGCTGGGCGTAACATCACCAGCGACGACCCACCGGATCCCGAAGGGCACAGTTGCTGAACTACGCGAGTCGCTCGAACATCTGTTACGTCATCGTAGCCTTGGCGGAGATAAGTACAGCGGTGCCAGCATTATGGCCGGCATGAACTTCTTCCCGTTCTCGTTCTAGATGGCAGGGCCATCGAGGGCGTCACGGGTTTCAATCCGCTGCGCCCCGGCGTCGAGATCGACCGGTTTTTCTGACCACAGCCTGTCGAGCGTAGCGCGCCGCGATCCGGTCCGCGTAGCCAGGCTTATTGACCTGCGATACGCGCGTCAGGGCGAGGCTCCCTGCGGGCACATCCGTGGTCACCGTGGTCCCCGCTGCAACATAGGCTTGGCGGCCCACCCGCACGGGTGCCACCAGTTGCGTATCCGAGCCGATGAACGCGCCGTCGTCGATCACCGTTTGCCGGTGTTCATGATGGCCAGGGCGGGGCCATCACCGTCGTGCAGCGCTCGTCCTCCGACATGAAACTCAATCCCCACTTTCACGCCGTGTTTCTCGACGGGGTGTTTGCCAGCAACACCGAGCACGGTGCCCGGCCCACGTTC